>NZ_CAOS01000011.1:0-244188 GCF_000315365.1 Desulforamulus hydrothermalis Lam5 = DSM 18033 | reverse complement strand
AGTTTTGGGGAAAAGGGGGGGAAAACCCACCATCCCTGGTTGTTTTTGCAACCCCACATCCTTTTCCACTTAGCCTGTCTGGGGACCTTTAGCTGTTGGTTTTGGGCTGTTTCCCTCTCGACTACGGATTTTAGCACTCGCAGTCTGACTCCCGGATTTGGCATCGCGGCATTCGGAGTTTGATTGGGTTCGGTAACCCGTGAAGGCCCCTAGCCCATTCAGTGCTCTACCTCCGCTTGCCATCATCCGAGGCTAGCCCTAAAGCTATTTCGGGGAGAACCAGCTATCTCCTGGTTCGATTGGCATTTCACCCCTACCCACACCTCATCCGCCTCCTTTTCAACGAAGGTCGGTTCGAGCCTCCACTTTATTTTACTAAAGCTTCACTCTGGACATGGGTAGATCACCAGGTTTCGGGTCTACTCCAACGTACATCTCGCCCTCTTAAGACTCGCTTTCGCTTTGGCTCCGGCTTTCCTGCCTTAACCTGCACGTTAGATGTAACTCGCCGGTCCGTTCTACAAAAAGTACGCCGTCACGCTTCGAAGTTCGATGTTCGAAGTTCGTGGTTCGATACAAGCATTCCTTTGGGGTCTTTTTTATTTAGTCCCGTAAGATCTGACATGCATTCGAACGTCGAATCTCGAATATCGAACCTCGAATAGCGCTCCGACAGCTTGTAGGCATACGGTTTCAGGTTCTCTTTCACTCCCCTCCCGGGGTGCTTTTCACCTTTCCCTCACGGTACTGGTTCACTATCGGTCGCTAAGAGTATTTAGCCTTGGGGGGTGGTCCCCCCGGATTCCCACAGGGTTTCACGTGTCCTGTGGTACTTGGGATTCCTTCTATAATCTTCAACCTTTCGCTTACAGGTGTGTTACCTTCTGTGCAGTGCCTTTCCAGACAGCTTCAGCTAGGTCTTCAATTACTTCTTGAAGGTCCCGCAACCCCATACCTCCGTAGAGGTTTGGTTTAGGCTCGCCCCTTTTCGCTCGCCGCTACTGGGGGGGTCGATGTTTCTTTCTCTTCCTCCGGGTACTTAGATGTTTCAGTTCCCCGGGTGCCCTCCTCTGTGCCTATGGGTTCAGCACAGGGTGACGGAGGTTCCCTCCGCCGGGTTGCCCCATTCGGGTATCCACGGATCTCTGCCTGCTTGCGGCTCCCCGTGGCTTTTCGCAGCTTTCCACGCCCTTCGTCGGCTCTTAGCGCCAAGGCATCCGCCGTATGCCCTTTCTTTCTTGACCTACTTTCGCTCGGTTACTCATGTTTCTTTGAGTTTCCTGCTTTTTTTGCGACGCTTTTCTTGGCTGTTTAGTTTTCAAGGAGCGTTTGAGAGTCCTTTGTTCAACCGCTTTATCGGTTGCCCGGTCTCTCAAAACTAAACAGTATGAATGATGGATGATCGACCGGAGTTCGCGCGCCTTCTCTAAGCCGCGCCGTTAACTCTTTAGAAAGGAGGTGATCCAGCCGCACCTTCCGATACGGCTACCTTGTTACGACTTCACCCCAATCACCAACCCCACCTTCGACGGCTGCCTCCTTGCGGTTAGCTCACCGGCTTCGGGTGTTGTCAGCTTTCGTGGTGTGACGGGCGGTGTGTACAAGGCCCGGGAACGTATTCACCGCAGTATGCTGACCTGCGATTACTAGCGATTCCGACTTCATGTAGTCGAGTTGCAGACTACAATCCGAACTGAGACCGGCTTTCTCGGTTTCGCTCCGCCTCACGGCTTCGCTTCCGTCTGTACCGGCCATTGTAGTACGTGTGTAGCCCAGGACATAAGGGGCATGATGATTTGACGTCATCCCCACCTTCCTCCGTTTTGTCAACGGCAGTCACATTAGAGTTCCCGACTTCACTCGCTGGCAACTAATGTTAGGGGTTGCGCTCGTTGCGGGACTTAACCCAACATCTCACGACACGAGCTGACGACAACCATGCACCACCTGTCTCTATGTTCGCGGGGGGTATATGCACTGTATCTCTACAGCTGTCAGAGGATGTCAAGCCCTGGTAAGGTTCTTCGCGTTGCGTCGAATTAAACCACATACTCCACCGCTTGTGCGGGCCCCCGTCAATTCCTTTGAGTTTCAGTGTTGCCACCGTACTCCCCAGGCGGAGTGCTTATTGTGTTAACTGCGGCACTGGTGGGGTCGATACCACCAACACCTAGCACTCATCGTTTACGGCGTGGACTACCAGGGTATCTAATCCTGTTTGCTCCCCACGCTTTCGCGCCTCAGTGTCAGTTACAGTCCAGAGAGCCGCCTTCGCCACTGGTGTTCCTCCCAATATCTACGCATTTCACCGCTACACTGGGAATTCCGCTCCCCTCTCCTGCACTCAAGTCCACCAGTATCAGAGGCAATCACGGGGTTGAGCCCCGAACTTTCACCTCTGACTTAATGAACCACCTACGCGCCCTTTACGCCCAGTAATTCCGGACAACGCTCGCCCCCTACGTTTTACCGCGGCTGCTGGCACGTAGTTAGCCGGGGCTTCCTCTCCAAGTACCGTCATCTATTCTTCCTTGAAGACAGAGGTTTACAACCCGAAGGCCTTCTTCCCTCACGCGGCGTTGCTCCGTCAGGCTTTCGCCCATTGCGGAAGATTCCCCACTGCTGCCTCCCGTAGGAGTCTGGGCCGTGTCTCAGTCCCAGTGTGGCCGGTCGCCCTCTCAGGCCGGCTACCCATCGTCGCCTTGGTGGTCTCTTACACCACCAACCAGCTAATGGGACGCGGACCCATCTGATAGCGATATTTCTTTCCTCTCACTGTCATGCGACAGCCAGAGCGTATCCGGTATTAGCAGCCGTTTCCAGCTGTTATCCCGGTCTACCAGGCAGGTTATCCACGCGTTACTCACCCGTGCGCCACTATTCTCGAAGTTCGACGTTCGAAATTCGAAGTTCGATTTGCTTTTACTCGACCTTCGAACCTCGAATGTCGAACCTCGAAAACCGTTCGACTTGCATGTGTTTGGCCACGCGTCGACTAGTCAGGGGGGGGGGGATCAAACTCTCCATAAAATATCTTGAATATTTTACAAGAGTTTTGGCTCTTGTCGTTGTCCGTATTTCCCGTAAGCATTTACGCTTGACGAGGTTGTGGTCTGTCACAGTCTCATCTTCTCGATGACTTTTGACTTGACCTGTTGTGCATCCATCATCTACTGTTTAGTTTTCAAAGACCGTTCGGGCTTGCAAAGTGCCCTCGATTTGAAATGTTACCATATCGCAAAATCTGTGTCAAGGATTATTTGTAAATGTTTTTTAATCTTATTATCTGTCATCCGGTAGTGCTTTTTGTGCCCGGCCGGGTTTGCCGCCGGGCGACAAAAAGTATTTTACCATTCCCGGCGGCTTGAGTCAAAAGGTATATTATGTTATTTTTTAAAAATCCCGCGGTCTCATTAGGGGGAACAAAATGACATCTCTAATAGAAGGAGAGTTAGTAAGCAGCATTACCAAACGGTCAATGCCGATTCCCAGTCCGCCGGCCGGCGGCATGCCGTATTCCAGGGCCTGGATGTAATCCTCATCATACATCTGGGCTTCCTCATCGCCTGCCTTGCGTTTTTCAACCTGTGCTAAAAACCGCCCCTTTTGGTCGATGGGATCATTCAGTTCTGAAAAGGCGTTGGCCATTTCCCGGCCATAGATGAAAAGTTCAAAACGATAGGTTAGTTCAGGATTTTCCTTTTGACGTTTGGCCAGGGGCGAAATATCAACCGGGTAATCAATGACAAAGGTTGGTTGAACCAGCTTGTCCTCAACCTTTTCTTCAAAAACTGTGTTCAGAACGTCGCCCCATGAAGCACCGGGTTCTATCTCCAGCCCCAAGGACCGGGCAGCTGCCCGGGCTGCCTCAGCTCCCTTAAGCTGGTTGAAGTCTAACCCGGAATGCTCTTTAACAATTTCCAGCATGGGTACACGACGCCAGGGTTTGGCCAGGTTAATTTCTACCCCTTCATACAATACGGTGGTTGTGCCCAATACTTCTGCCGCCACATTAGATATAAGGTCTTCCGTAAGATCCATCATGTCTTGATAATCGGCATAAGCCTGGTATAGCTCAATCATGGTAAATTCCGGATTGTGCTTGGTTGAAATCCCCTCATTCCGGAAGTTCCTGTTAATTTCGTATACTTTATCAAAGCCGCCCACCAGCAGGCGCTTTAAGTAAAGCTCGGGCGCTATTCTCATATACAGCTTCATATCCAGCGCATTGTGGTGGGTAATAAAAGGTCGTGCACTGGCGCCGCCGGCTATGGGATGCATCATCGGTGTTTCCACTTCCAGGAAGCCCCGTTGATCCAGATAATTGCGAATTGCCCGCACCACCTTGCTGCGAATGACAAAGGTTTGTTTTACTTCCGGGTTGACAATCAAATCGACATAACGCTGGCGGTACCGCAGGTCAACATCCCTTAAGCCGTGCCACTTTTCCGGCAGCGGCCGCAGGGACTTGGACAATATCTTGTAACTGTCGATATGTACCGTAATTTCGCCTTTGCGGGTTTTAAATACTTTGCCGGCACAGCCAATAATGTCGCCAATATCCAGTTTTTCAAACCGGGCGTAATCCTCAGCCCCCAGGTCATCCAGTCGGCTGTAAATTTGAATGTTGCCGGTAGCATCCTGCAGGTTGGCAAAACTGGCTTTGCCCATAATCCGTTTAGCCATAATACGCCCGGCAATCACCACAGCTTGTCCGTCCATGGCTGAAAAATTGTTAATAATATCCAAAGCGTTATGAGTACGCCGGAACTTTTCTCCGTAAGGATCGATACCCTGGTTGATAAGCTCCTGCAGCTTTTCTCGGCGAACCCTCATTAATTCGTTAAGGTCCTCTGCCATGGGCTGGCCGGCTGCCGCCTCCGGCGGCGCCGGCTTAATGTTTTTTTGGTTTGTTTCAGACATATGCGTTAACCCCCAAGTGCTATTTCAAAATGTCTAAGATCTCATATTTTAAGATGCCTGCCGGAACAGTTACTTCCACAACACTGCCCTTGGGCTGGCCAAGAATAGCTTTGCCCACCGGCGATTCGTTGGATATCTTGTTAGCATCCGGGTCGGCCTCCACCGATCCCACAATGGTGTATTCTAAGACATCCCCAAATTCAAGATCCTTTAACAAAACTTTGGAACCCAAAGAAACAATTTCATTACCTAAATTTTCGTCATCAATAATTTTAGCATTGCGAAGCATCTTTTCCAGAGTCAGAATTCTGCCCTCAATAAAGGCCTGTTCGTTTTTGGCATCTTCATATTCCGAGTTTTCGCTGATATCACCGAATTCGATGGCCTGTTTGATTCTCTCCGCAACCTGGCGCCTTTTTACCGTTTTTAATTGTTCCAGTTCTTCCTCCAACTGTTTCAATCCACTGACCGTAAGCATTACATCTTTTTCTTTCATAAACTATTCTCCTTATCTCCAAATCTAATATTTTCTCTTTCTTCTGGAAATTAGCAAAAAGCCTAACTACAGTTAAAGCACTGCAAAAGGCTGCTACCAATTGCAGTGCTTCCCTACTTGGGTGATTGTTCCTGTACATTATAAAAACACCACGAATTATTTGTCAAGAATGCTTTGAGAACAACTGTCATAATTCTTATGATACCTTTATTATTGCCCGCTGCTTTATTAAATTAATCTCTTGTTCTGATATGGGTTTTTCAAAACTGCGAAAACCGGCCAGCTTGAAGCCATGTTTTTTTCCTAAATGATATATCTCCTCCACTTGTTGTAATGTTAACTCTCGCCCCAGCGTATAACTCTCCAGCCGCCCCTCTAAAGCCAGGATCATGGTTTCCGCCATGCAGGCATAGGCTGTTTTGGGAGGAAAGCCAAAATTAAAGTTAAAATTAACATCGCCCGGCACTTCAACGATACCCCCCTCAATAACCAGCACATCGTCACGTTCTTCCGCTACCCGCCGGGAAACGTCCCTGGGCCGCGCCACGTCGCAAACTACCGCCCCTGGCTTGAGATCTTCCGGCTCTATAACGGCATCAAGCGAACCGGTAACCGTCAACACCAGGTCGGCTTGCCGCAAGGCAGCTTTTGAATGAGCGGTTACCTCAGCAGCCAGGCCCGTTTCATACATTATCCGGTCTGCCAGCCGGTAAAGTTTAGCCTCGTTTCTGCCCACCAGAGTAAGATGCTTAACATCCCTGGCTAAAGCCAAAGCACAAACGCTGCCAATAGAACCGGTAGCACCAACCACCGTTACGCGGGCCCGTTTTAAATCATGGCCCATCAGTTGAGCTGCTTTTTTAGCACCTTCCAAAGCCATGGCAATGGTATAACTGTTGCCGGTGGTAACGGGAATTTTTAATTGTTTAGCCACTGTAATTCCCGCATCTCCTACCACTTTGCTAAACGCACCCAGCCCTATTACTTTGGCACCCAGCTTTTCCGCCAACCGGCCGGCCTGAATAATCTTATTAAGAACAAAAGGTTGCGGCAGAGACATCATTTGCCGGGCAGTCAGCAGGCAGGATACAAAAAAGCCTTCAGTTTCTGCCACCGCAGAGCGGATTCCCGTAATCGAAGAAATTTTTACGGGAGGAAGCAGCTTGAGGGCTTGTTCCAGCAAAGCATCCGGCATATAGCGAGTAAAGCCGAATTTTCTTGCCACGTCGCTAACATCAAGCGGATGAATAATAAAGGCGAATTGATTCATACTTGCTTCCCCCGTTCCCGTATTATGGGTTTTCCTTTACAATCATATGCCTGCCGGCCTGGATTCATTATTTAAAATGCCCCGCTTAAGGAAAAAAGTTTGCAGAGAGTACATCTCTTTCGGCAAATAAAATATCCTGCCTTAAGCAGGCAGGATCCAGAGTGTTGACAAACATTATCATGGTTGATGGTCCCCTTTGGTTCCGGTCTACGCACCGGCAGCGGCAGCACTATGATTCGCTACGTTGGCCATTGGGTCGCCGGTGGCTGTTAATGCCTTTAGAGCAGGCTTTTTAAGATATCTTCAATTTCCTTTCGACTTTGGGACTTGTTAATACTTTCTCTGATGCGTGCCGCTCCCCGGCAGCCTTTGGTATACCAGGCTGCATGTTTTCTCATTTCAAAGACAGCCACCTGCTCTCCTTTGGATTCGACCATTAAAGCCAGATGGCGCAGAGCGGTATTGATCCGTTCTTCGGTCGTTGGCGGCGGCAGTTCTTCCCCGGTGGCCAGAAAATGCACAATATCGCGGAATATCCAAGGATTGCCCATGGCTGCCCGGCCCACCATGATACCGTCGCAGCCGGTTTCCTGCAACATTCTCATGGCATCCCGGGGCGCCCAGATGTCGCCGTTGCCAATAACCGGAATCTGCAGGGCTTCCTTAACCTGTCGTATGATATCCCAGTCAGCCCGGCCGCTGTAAAATTGATTGCGGGTACGTCCGTGCACAGTTACCGCTGACGCACCGGCCGCCTCGACAATCCTGGCCAGCTCTACAGCGTTTACCGAATGCTCATCCCATCCCTTGCGCATTTTTACTGTAACCGGCACTCCGGGTACCGCCCGCACTACCGCTTCAACTATTTTCCCTGCCAAAGCCGGGTTTTTCATTAATGCGCTACCTTCACCATTTTTAACAATTTTAGGGGTTGGGCAGCCCATGTTAATATCTATCATATTGGCCCCGCGTTGTACCACAATGGCAGCGGCTTGCCCCATGGTATCAGGCTGCGAACCAAATATCTGCACACTCAGCGGAAAAGCCTCGCCCCGAAAATCAAGCATGCGATAAGTCCGGGGATTGGCATAAAGCAAAGCCAAATCGCTGACCATTTCGGTCACAGCCAAAGCACAGCCCATCTCCCTGGCAATAATACGAAATGCCCTGTCAGTAACTCCGGCCATCGGGGCGGCAATAACCGGGTTAGGCAGTTTGACAGAGCCTATTTGCATAACGCAGGCCCCCCTGCATCACCCTGCGGTTGATTGCGGTCATAAAGAATACGCAAACCGGTTAAGGTAAGGAACGGATTTACCTTATCAATCACGGTTGTTTCCCTGGCAATAATCTCCGCCAAACCACCGGTTGCAATCACTCGAGCTTCGCCGCCCAACTCTTGCTTCATTTTCTTAACCATAAATTCCACCTGCCCGGCGAAACCAAATATGATGCCGGACTGCATGGCGGTAACAGTATTCTTGCCAATCACCCCGGCCGGTTTAATTAATTCAACCCGCGGCAACTTGGCTGCTCTGGCAAATAAAGCTTCGGTGGAGATGCCGATGCCGGGTGCAATGGCACCTCCCAAATATTCTCCCCTGGCCGTTACACAGCAGAAAGTGGTGGCAGTACCAAAATCAACAATAATCAGCGGCCCACCGTATAAAGAATATGCAGCCACCGCATTAACAATGCGATCCGCTCCCACCTCCCGGGGGTTTTCCGTCTTGACGGAAATACCGGTTTTAATACCCGGCCCAACCAAAACGGGCTGCAGCGAAAAATATTTTTTTACCATCGACTCTATGGTACTGTTAATGGGCGGTACCACCGAGGAGATGATAACACCCTCCACTCCTTGCATATTGATATGGGATAAGCTGTACAGCTCTTTCAACAAGACACCGTACTCATCCGCCGTCCGGTTGCGATCAGTAGACAGGCGCCAGTGGGCAATCAGATTTTTGTTTTGAAACACTCCGAAAACAATATTGGTATTACCTATATCAATTGCCAGTATCAAACTTTTCACGCCTTTCCGCTTAATAAGTTACAATATTTCATGCTAGAATTTTAACCCTTTAATAATCCAAGAGCAATTCTACCAAATTTATTTTCTTTTATAAATAAAGGCTATAATATTTTGTTAGCCAATCCTTCCGGCTGATAATTTTTACTATTTTAACTTTGCTTTTTGCTAAAGGAAAATAACTTTTAACAAAGAATAATTTATTATTATTTTTTTAGTTTACCATTTTAGTATACTTTAAAACCGGAAAGGAGTATTGATTATGAGCGAAGCACCAAAAGCAGCTATTTTACAACGGGATAACCAAACTTACGCTATTGTACCAAAAACAGGTTTAGCAGGCTTATTAAATGCTGAAATTCTACGCAAATTGGCAGATGTAGTAGAAAAATATCAAATTCCTGTGGTAAAGCTTACCGCTTCACAACGTATTGCGCTGGTGGGCATTAAAGAAGAAGATGTCAACAAAGTATGGGATGACTTGGGTATGGAACCCGCCCCGGCTACCGGTCTGTGTGTGAGAAGCGTGCAAGCCTGCCCCGGGTCTTCTTTTTGCAAGTACGGCAAGCAAGATTCCTTGAGCTTGGCCGCCAAACTGGATCAATTATTCAGCGGCACGCCGTTGCCCAATAAATTTAAAATGGGCATCTCCGGCTGTCCCTTAAACTGCTGCGAAGCCTGGACAAGGGACTTTGGCGCATTCGGCAAACCCAACGGCTTTACCGTTTTAATTGGCGGCAACGCCGGTGCTGCCCCTCACATCGGCAAAGTGCTGGCCGAAGGATTAACCGAGGAGCAGGTAGTTGATTTGGCAACCAGGTTAATTAATTATTATAAAGACAATGCCAAAAACGGCGAAAGAATGTTTAAATTCGTTGAACGTTTGGGCATCGAGGAAATTCAAAAGGCCCTCCTGTAGTTCAGCACCCGTTAAATAAGCTGCCGCATTACGGCAGTGTCGATAATGGTTGTAAAACAAAGTGAGGTGGTTTTATGATCCCCTGTCGGCGACTTGTCGAAGCACCGGTAACAGCACTTGATGAGCGAAAGGAGCCATTGGGGTGGCGCCCACAGGACGTGGGCGCCAGCCGAACCGGGCCAGGATGGCCCGTTTGAGGCGACCCCAATGGCGACCGTAGCGAATCATAGTGCTGTCGGTGCGTAGACCGGAGCCAAAGGGGATCATAAGCCACCGATTATGTTTGTCTACAGCCTGAAGCTGCCGCATTACGGCAGCTTTTGCTTAAGCGCCGGCGACAGTTCCGGCAGGCGACTGTGGATTGCCAGAGCAAGCACCGCCACTGCCCCTGCTTTTAACACATCCCACAAAACAAAGGGCAGCAAAGCCATCTTTAAAACTCCCATCACCCCAACTGCTTTCCCCAGATAAAAGTTTAATATTATATAGACATAGGGCAACCCCACCAGGTATATTACCGCCATGCCCGCCAGGGCAGCCGTCAGATAAGATAACTTGTTGCGTTTTTTATTAACTGACAGCATTTTTCCTGCTGCATAGGCAGCCAGGCACTGCCCCAATAAAAATCCAAAAGTTGGCTTCAACACATAAGCAATACCGCCGAAGGGTTGAGTAGCAAAAACCGGCAGCCCCAGCAAACCAAGCAGCAAATAAACTGCCACGCTTAGGGTGCCGATGCGCGGCCCCAGTAATACCCCGGCTAAAACTGCCACCAGTGGTTGCAAACTAAAGGGGATGGCTGCGTAAACAAAGGGTATCCGGGTAATTACCGTTACCACCACCATAACCGCAGCCATTAAACCCGCTAAAGCAATTTCTTTGCTGGTTAATTTCACAAAATAAACCTCCTTTGTTAACCTTTTTGTTTTATAAAGTTAACATTTAATCGAAACAAAAACCCCCCCTCAGTTTTGTATTTGGTGTATCAGCCCTTGCCATGCGGCAAGGGCTGTACATGACCAACCAGGTTCATTCAGCTTGAGGCGAGGGGCGGAGAGATACTTCACCTGAATAAAAAGTTTTGCAGGTGTTGTCTGGCAGTCGCAGGATCAAGGCACCGTTGTTGTCAATGCCTTCCATAATCCCTTCCCATACCCTGTGCAAATCACTTACCACTACTGAAGCACCATACCAAAGAGTAACCTTACTCCATTGCTCTTTCAGGGAAGCAAATCCCTCAGTATGCCAGAGGGCATATAAACTGTCAAGTTCTTCCAGGATAGCCTTTAGCACTTTTGTACGGCTCACCGGCCGGCCGCACTGCAACCGCAGCGAGGTAGCCGTGCTTCCCAAAGGGGCTAACTCTGACTCTGTTTGATTGACATTGACACCGATTCCTAACACCAAATACTTTACCCGGTCTGCCTCGGCTGCCATCTCAGCCAGAATGCCACAGAATTTGGCTCCTCCGGCATAAACATCGTTAGGCCACTTAATTCCGGCCCTGATACCTAATGTGCGTTCACAGGCCCGCACCACTGCCACAGCAGCCAACAGGGTAAACCGGGAAACTTCCGTCGGGTTAACCTGGGGATATAAAATTACCGAAAAGCATAGCCCCGCCCGGGGAGGACATTGCCAGGATCGTCCCAGGCGACCGCGGCCCCTGGTTTGCTCCTCGGTAATCACTGCCATCCCTTCCGCAGCACCCTGCCTGGCCAGTTCTTTGGCCAAATCATTGGTGGAGGCGGTGGTTTTTACATAATGTGTTTTACGGCCAATCAACCGGGTAGTCAGGCCGGAAAGCCACCCGGCCGGATCCAGCACATCCGGCACCGCCAGCAAGCGGTAGCCGGCCCGGGGCCGGGCTTCAATAGCGTAGCCGTCCCGCCGCAGGGACTCTATAATTTTCCACACAGCAGTTCTTGATACCTGTAACTGCTGGCAAATATACTCACCGGAAACATATGCAGGTTCTGTTTTTAATAAGTCAAGTATTTTTTGTTTAGCAGACATGTTATTCACCTTGTGGCATTTTAAACCATGATAACCGGTTTTGTCAACTATAATACATCAAACGGTTAACATTAAAATTGCAAAGAACTACTTTAATGACAAAAGCCAAAATTATTAAAAAACATCCCGTTTCACCATAAAGGCGGGACGGGATGCTTGGTTTTGCGCAGGGTTGCAACAAAGAAAAACGCTTTTGGAACAGCCACTGCAACTCCCTTAAGATATCCAGGGGCGTGTATAAAACTTTGATACGGTAACTCTGAAACGTATTTCCGCCGCACGCCAGGGCTTTTCGCAAAAGTGAGGCACTTTGCCGCCATGGGCATGCACCGGATTATTCTTTTTCTGGTTCTTTCTCCATTTGCTGACAAATTGACCGCCCTGGGAGTTGGCACCGGAACTGTTCAGGGTACCGCCGGCGGGGCGACGTGCCCGATCCTGCTTCATACTGAGGGCGGCTTTTAAGTTTGGGCATTGGCTATAATTTTTGGCAGAACAGTACTGTTTCCACCAGTTTTCCGGAATTACCAGTGTGTTTTGGGCAAAGCCGTGATCCAATAAGGCACTGCAACCATAGTTGCTTTTAGCATGGGGACATTTGCTCATAAGGGACACCCCCGTTTGTATACCCGCTGTTTGATACTATGTTATGCCTTAACGGACCGCCGGAAAATAGTACGCAAGAAGGTTTTTAGGGGGACTTAGGTCCTGTTTTGTTGTTTAATATCGCCAATATCCAGGCTGATATCCAGAGCTTTTACAGAATGGGTCAGGGCGCCTATGGAAATCAAGTCAACGCCTGCTTTCGCTACGGCTGTAATGGTTTCCTCGCCAATACCGCCGGAGGCTTCTACCAGCGCCCGGCCATCAATCATTTTTACCGCTTCCCGCATGGTGACGGGATCCATGTTGTCCAGCATAATGACATCCGCCCTGGCTTCCAGCGCTTCTTGTACACCGGCCAGGTTTTCTACTTCAACCTCAATTTTCACGGTATGCGGTACATTTTGTCTGGCAGCCAGTATTGCCTGGGTTATGCCGCCGGCCACCTTAATATGATTATCTTTTATTAATACTGCATCATATAAGCCAAAACGATGGTTGAAGCCGCCGCCCACCCGTACGGCATACTTTTCCAACATACGCAGCCCCGGGGTGGTTTTTCTGGTATCCACCACCCGCACCGGGTAAAGCTTAACCTTTTCCACCAACGCAGCGGTACGGGTGGCAATGCCGCTCATCCGCTGCAAAAAGTTAAGAGCCAGCCGTTCTCCCGTCAGGATGGCCCGGGCGTCTCCGGAAACTTCTGCAATTACCTCACCGGCCGCCAGCGTGTCTCCCTCTTTAACTCTGGCCGTAAAAACTATGTCCGGTGCCAGGTAATGAAACACCGCCCGGGCCACCGGAATACCCGCCACCACACCCGGCTCCTTGACATAAATGATGCCCCTGGCCACAGAGCCCGAGGGCACAATGCTGTTGGTGGTAATATCACCTGTTCCCATGTCCTCAGCCAGAGCTGTGGCAATTAATTTGTTTATCTCAAACATGTTTAGTTCCATCGGAACCCTCCGTCTTACCGCTTCAATATAATATGTTTACGCCAGCGCTCTGCCGTTTCCGGGTAATCCAACCGGAAATGCCCGCCCCTGCTTTCAGTCCGCATCATGGCCGTTTCAGCAACCAAACCGCCCACCTCCAGCATGTTGCGCACCTCCATCTGGGATGTCTCCCTCACCTCATGGCTTTGCAGGTAAGACCAGCGGTCAAAAAAGGCCAGGGCCTCCGCTAATCGCTGGGCGGTTCGCAGGGGACCCACCTTCTCACCCATGATCTGCTGCAATTTCTTTTTCAGTTCACGAAAATCAATGTCCGGGGTGGGCCTAAGCTGATCGCAGTAAAATTCCGGCTTATGATGCAGGCGGTTTTCCAACACCATTGCTGCCCTCTGAACAATCCTGCCTCCCCAAACCAAACCATCCAACAGGGAGTTGCTGGCTAAACGGTTAGCACCATGCACGGCTGTACAGCTGGTTTCCCCGCAGGCAAATAAACGCTGAATACTGGTTTCGCCCCAAAGATCGGTTTTTACCCCTCCCATCATGTAGTGGGCAGCCGGTGCTACGGGAATAAAGTCTTTGGTAATATCCAGCCCGTACTTAGCACAGGTCAGGGTAATGGTAGGAAAGCGCTCTTTTATTTTGTCCGGATCTAAATGGGTTAAATCCAAAAAAACAGCTTCCGCTCCGGTTTTGGCCATTTCACTGAGGATGGCCCGGGAAACAATGTCCCTGGGGGCCAGCTCGGCCATACCGTGATATTGGGGCATAAAGCGCTCGCCCCTGGCATTGCGCAGCAGTGCCCCCTCGCCCCGCACTGCTTCAGAAATTAAAAAACGAGGGGCACCCGGTAAAACCAGCGAAGTTGGATGGAATTGAATAAATTCCATATCCATAACCTCCGCCCCGGCCCGGTAGGCCAGCGCTATGCCGTCTGCGGTAGCTACTTCCGGGTTGGTGGTATAGTTAAACAGCCGCCCGGAACCTCCGGTGGCCAGCACCACCACCCGCCCCCTGAATATTCTGAATTGCCCGGATATTTGGTCCACCGCCAACACGCCATAGCATGTATTATCAGTTACCAACAAATCCACGACATATTGATTTTCTAAAATTTCTACACTGGCCAGAGCAGCTACATTTTGGCTGAGGGTGCGCAGAATTTCCGCCCCGGTGGCATCACCCTGGGCATGTAAGATCCTGTCCTGGCTGTGGCAACCCTCCCGGGTGAAACAAAGGTCATTCCCTGTGCGGTCGAAGGAAGCCCCCATATCAATGAGTTCTTTAACCCTTTCCGGCCCTTCGTTAACGAGAATTCTTACGGCATCTTCGTCGCACAGCCCTGCCCCGGCCACCAGCGTGTCCTGCATATGAAGTTCGGGGGAGTCGTGCTGCCCCAGGGCTGCAGCGATGCCTCCCTGGGCCCGGTCGGTATTGCTTTCCGCCACCGTTCGCTTAGTTAAAAGTGTAACGGATGCCCCCGCTTTGGCCGCTGCCCAGGCCGTAAATAAACCGGCAATACCGCCGCCGATAATTAAATATTCTGCTTCTTGTTGGGGTAATTCCCTGGAATCAAAATTTACCAGGTATTTTTGAACCAAAGAAAACAACTCCCCGTTTCAAAGTAAAAATTATAACATAAGAACATGAATCAGAGCCGACAAACGTAAACTGTGGTTTATAATCCCCTTTAGTCAAGTGCTGTGAACGGTGCTTCGATAAGTGGCCGGCCGGGGATCATAAAGCCACCTTGACTTTCTTTTGTCTACAGTGTGATGAAATAAATATTTGTTATTTAACAGCCAGCATTTTCTCCAGGCAGGCCAAGGCCTTTTCCCTGATCTGCGGGGGTACTGTAATCCTTGGCTGCATAGTTATCAGTGCTTCCTTAACTTTGCCCAATGTAGTGGCCTTCATATTGGGACAAACCAACCTTCGGGTAGCCAGGTAAAACTCTTTGCCCGGGCATTGTTTATACAACTGGTGTAAAATCCCCGATTCGGTCCCAATGATAAATTCCTTGGCTTCGCTTTCTCTGGCATATTTAATTAAACCGGTGGTGCTGGAAACATAGTCGGCCAGGGCCACCACCTCCGGTCGACACTCGGGGTGAATCAGCACCAAAGCCTGCGGGTGTGCTTCCTTAGCCTTTAACACTTCCTCAACGGTAACCCAGTCGTGGGTATTGCACCAGCCTTCCCATAATGTCATGGGCCGTCCGGTTTTTGACGCCACATAAGCCCCCAGATTTTTATCCGGAATAAATATTATGGGCCTGTCTTCAGGTATTGATTGTACGATCTTAACCGCGTTGGCGGACGTGCAGCAAATATCACTTTCGGCTTTTACTTCCGCCGAAGTATTAACATAAGCCACCACTACCGCATCCGGCATCTCCTGTTTTTTGGCCCGCAGTTGTTCGGCGGTAACCATATCCGCCATAGGGCAACCGGCATTTTCCTCGGGCAACAGGACAACTTTGTCGGGAGATAAAATGGCCGCACTTTCGGCCATAAAATGAACTCCGCAGAAAACAATAACGTCCGCATCGGTGGCGGCAGCACGACGGGACAACTCCAAAGAATCCCCTATGATATCAGCTACCTCCTGCACCTCCGGGCGTTGATAAACATGAGCCAGAATAATGGCATTTCTTTCTTTTTTTAATTTCTTAACTTCTTCGGTTAGCTGGCTCATTCGCTCCTCAATGATTGACATTAAATCATCTCCTTGTCTGAAACAAGCCAGAGCAAGTTCATATATCTTAACTCTTGTAGCAATTCTATCCAGTACCGCTGCAAATGTCAATACGACAGCCTTTATCCGCAAACACCATGACATTCTTCCTGTATGACCCGGGTAATTTTATTGTTTTCGTCCACCATCACCACCCGGGGTTTAAAGGTACGGGCCTCCCTTTCATCCAGCATGGTATAGGCAATGATAATGACCGTATCCCCGGGTTGAGCCTGCCGGGCCGCTGCCCCGTTCAGGCAGATGACACCCGATCCCGGCTCTCCTTCTATAACATAGGTTTCCAGGCGGGCTCCGTTATTGTTATTCACCACCTGTACTTTTTCGTGGGGCAGGATGCCGGCCGCCTCCATTAAATCTTTGTCGATGGTAATACTGCCCATGTAATTTAGATTGGCCTCAGTCACCGTAGCCCTATGTATTTTGGACTTAAACATAAATAACAACAAGATCCTATACCTCCAAAACCGTATTGTCAATTAAACGGGTTTTGCCAAAGCGTACCGCCAGGGCCAGCAACGCCTTGTCCTGTAAAGTGTCCAGCGGTTTAAGGCGGGGTAAGGAAAGAATCTCTACATAATCAATAACGGCCAGGGGTTCCGAACGGATTTCCTGTTCCACCAGTTCTTTCAGGCCGGCAGTATTCCTCTCGCCGGCTGCCACCCGCCGTCTGGCCAAGCTGAGACTGCGGAACAGCACCCGGGCTGCCCTTCGCTCTTCTGCCGTAAGATATACATTGCGAGAACTCAAGGCCAGACCGTCTTCCTCCCTGACAATGGGCAGATCCACAATGTTGACATCCAGGTTTAAATCTTCCACCAGGCGTTTAATCACCAGCACCTGTTGAAAATCTTTCCGGCCAAAGAAAGCCATATGCGGCCGCACGATGTTAAAAAGTTTGGTCACAATGGTGGCCACGCCCCGAAAATGGCCCGGCCGGGATGCCCCGCACAGGGGTTCGCTTACCTCTGCCACTTCCACAAAGGTGTTAAAATCCGGGGGATACATCTCTGCCACCTCGGGAGCAAATATAACATCCACTCCCACTTCGGCAGCCAACCCTGCATCCCGCTGCAAATCCCGGGGATAAGCCTGGTAATCTTCCTTAGGCCCAAATTGGGTGGGGTTAACAAAAATACTGACCACCACCACATCGCAGCGCCGTTTGGCCTCCTGCATCAGGCTTAAATGCCCCTGATGCAGGTAACCCATGGTTGGTACCAGGCCAACGGTTTTCCCTTCCGCGCGAACGGCATTAACATAAGATCGCATCTCTTCTACAGTTTTACAAAGTCGCATGGTTCTCACCTAGTATATTTTTTTCAATTCTTCTTCTGCCATGTTAAAAACATGTTCAGGCCCGGGAAAAGACTTGTTTTTTACCTCTTTTTGATAATCCCGGCAGGCTTGAATAATCTGCTCCTTCAGATTAGCATATCGTTTAACAAACTTGGGCACAAAATCAGAAAACATGCCAAGCAAATCATAAGTTACCAGTATTTGCCCGTCACAATCAGTCCCTGCTCCAATCCCAATGGTGGGGATGCTCAGGGATTGAGTAATAACTTTTGCCAGCTGCTGCGGAATGCATTCCAGTACAATGGCAAACACACCTGCTTGTTCCAGTTTTTGAGCATCCTCCAGCAATCGGCGGGCAGCTTCTCCATCCTTGCCCTGTACTTTATAGCCGCCCAGTTGATAAACCGATTGGGGGGTTAATCCTAAGTGACCCATTACCGGAATGCCGGCAGAAGTGATGGCTTTTATGGTATCCACAACTTCGCTGCCACCTTCCAGTTTTACTGCCTGGGCCAAACCCTCCTGCATCAGTCGACCGGCGTTGCGCACGCTTTCTTCCCGGGAAATATGATAAGAAAGAAAGGGCATGTCTGCCACCACCATAGCTCTTTTAGCACCACGGCTGACCGCCCGCACATGGTGGATCATGTCTTCCATGGTTACCGGCACGGTAGAATCATAACCCAGCACTACATTACCGAGGGAGTCCCCCACCAGGATGCCGTCGATACCGGAAGCATCGACCAAGGTGGCCATCGGATAGTCGTAAGCGGTTAGCATGGTAATGGGGGTGCCTTCCTGTTTCATACGCCGGAAGTCGGCTGTAGTTACTCTTTTGCTCATGGTTGTCTACCTCCAAAAAAATATTACTGATGGCCACAGCTTCGTTGGGTGTCAGGTTGCCGTTTTCCATAGCCACCCCCACCGTATAAAGACCCATCGCTCGATAGGCCTGCTGCGTACGCCAATCCATCTTTTGCAAAGCCCGCAGGTGCCCCCGCAGAGTAGCTCCGTCCGCCCGGGCCACCGGACCGGTGAGGGCGCCGGCAGGCCCGGACCGGGCAATATTGTTTATTGTGCCCTGAATTAAAGGAAACAACGCATCCATGGCCTGTTCTTCATCCAAACCCAACTGCCGATAAATAGATGCGCTTAAATGCACCAGCGAAACCAAGTAGTTAGATGCTATCACTGCCGCCGCATGGTAAAGGGGCTTGTCTTCCGGCTGAATAACAAAATATCGGCCCTTCAGGTCCTTTACTATTTCTATGGCCCGCTCTAAGGCCGGCTCATCTCCCTCCAGGGCAAAACATGATCCCGGCAGGTTTGCCCTGGCACCGGCTGTACTGGTAAAGGATTGCAGCGGGTGCATAGATACCGCCCAGGCCCCTTGGGCCCTGACCGGTGCCAAAACATCACTGGCCAAAGCCCCGCTGGCATGGAACACAATTTGCCCCGGCCGGCAGCCTCCCTGACGGGCAATTGCAGCAGCCATGGCAGCAATTTCCCTGTCTGTGGTGGTAATAAAAACAAGTTCTGCCGCAGCTGCAGCTGCGGCCGGATGGGGTGCCGCCGCAACCTGCAATTGGTCAGCCAGCCGTTTGCTGTGGGAAAAAGTGCGGCTGTATACCGCAGCCGGCAGGTATCCCAGCTCTTGCAGCAACACGCCCAGGGCGCTGCCCACTTTGCCCGCCCCGATAATACTAAAGGAAGGTTTACGATCCATGAGAAATCCTCCCGTTTGCCCAAAAATACAAAAAACCCCCCGAGTAATCGAAAGGTTTTACACAGCAAAACACCTCCCGTCTCGGTCCGTATGGTTCCAAGCGGAAACATCTTTGCGGTTTTAAATTAACTACAGGCGGTGCAGTTCCCCCGGGGGATACTACCCGAAGTCAATAATAACATTGTTTTCAATCCCTAACAACTATTTTACACATAGTTTGAATTTTCATAAGTCCCCGGCAAGACAGAAAATACTACCAATATGCTATAATAAAAGAATTCCTGGGACGGAGGTTAATAATATTATGTGGGAGTTGCTAAAATGTATCGGTCGGTGTGCCGCTCAATCCGGCCGCCAAGTTTATTTGGTAGGCGGCGCCGTGCGGGATTTTTTGCTGGGTTTGGCGCCGGTTGACCTGGACCTTGCAGCGGCAGGCAATATCTACCCGCTGGCCCGGCAGGTAGCCGAAAAGCTGCAGGGCCGGTTGTTCACCCTTGATCAAGAACGACAAATGCTGCGGGTAGTGCTGCCCGACCGCCGCCACCTCGATTTTAGCAGTTTCCGGGGTCTCACCATTGAAGAAGATCTTAGAGCCCGGGATTTTACCGTTAATGCCTTGGCACTGCCCTTGCACCTTGAGCTTGCCCATGAAAACAACATATTTCAGCACTTGTTGGATCCTACCGGCGGTTACCGGGATATTACTCTGGGGCTTTTGCGGGCAACCGGCCCTTACGCCGTCAAGGCTGACTATTTAAGGGCTTTGCGCGGCATCCGGTTGGCTGCCCAGCTGGGCTTTGTGATTGTCCCTGAAACGGCAGTTTTACTGAAACAAGGCTGCCGTCACCTGGGTACAGTGGCAGGTGAACGAATCTGGCAGGAACTTACGGCCTTTTTCAGCCTGCCGGCCGTTTATGCCTGGGTGGAATATGCAGACAGGGAATTGAATCTGTGGCAGGCTCTGTTACCCGGGCGGGCACGCATGGCAACAACCCAACAGAATTATTATCATACAGAAAACGTCTGGCGCCATAGTTTGCGAACTTTTTACTGTTTGGAAGTAATCCTGCGGGAGCTGCCCGCGTCCCTGTTGGCAGGCCAGCAAGCCTTGGCTGTCCTGCAACAATGTCTGGCCGGCGGCAGAACCCGCCTGCCCCTTCTTAAACTGGCCGCTTTGCTGCATGATGTAGGTAAACCGGATACGGCGGTTACGCTGTCCTCCGGACGCATTTCTTTTCGTGGTCATCCACAGGCCGGCCTGCCCTATGTCAGGGCCATGGCAGAGCAGTGCAAGATGTCCCGGGCGGAACAGCAATACCTGTCCACCCTGGTGCTGCTGCATATGCAGCCGCTGCATTTTTATACCAAGGGTGATTATGCCGATCTGTCTCTTTACCGCCTGTTTGTTTCCTTGGGGGATTACACGCCGGACCTGCTGCTCCTTTCTCTGGCTGACCTTACTGCCACTTATACGGCCGGGGAAAGGCTCAGCGAATTAACACCCTACCGTCAGTTAATTTTTGATCTTCTGCAGCAGCACTTTGCCCAACCTAATAAATTCAAGCCGCAGCCCCTGCTGTCAGGCCGCGACTTGTTGGCCCTGGGCGTCAAACAAGGCCCTCTGGTAGGAAAGTTGCTGCAGCAATTAACTGAGGCCCAGGTAGCCGGTGAAATTAAAACTGTAGACCAGGCCAAAAGCTGGGTAAAAGGAAATTTGTCCTCCTGCCGGGAACCGATCGATTAATTTTAAGGTTATAACCTGCCGGCAGCGGGAAAAATAACGGCATCAAGGTTGCTGCGAGGTGAAAGTTATGCCAAATATCAAGGTAGAAGGCATCCATGACGATCCGGACTATTTTATTGAAAAGGTAGTTATGGATAACACCCCGGAGCTGGGCGATGTTACCGGACAGGCCTTGCTGGATCAGTTTGCCACCGCCATCTCCGAAGCCAGGAAATCTATCGATAAGGGGTACCGGCTGACTGACTTTTGGTCCAATCCCGATGTGGGGGTAGAATTTATCTTAAAGAAGAAGAAGGATAATTAAAGGGTCGGTGACGGCCCCCTTTTTTTGATATCCTGTTCGGCAGCCATGGCGGCTGCCAGTTCCTCAACCCGGCCGGCCGGCAAAACCAGGGCCGGGCATAATTCTGCCAGGGGCACCAATACAAAGGCCCGCCTGGTCAGGTGCGGGTGCGGCACTTGCAAGTGGGGCAGGTTAATCTGCCGGTTGCCATATAACAGCAAATCCAGATCTATGGTACGAGGACCCCATTTAACATCCCGGGTTCTGCCCAGTCGGGTTTCAATCTCCAGCAGTACCCGCAGCAGCTGCTCAGCCTCCAGACAGGTGGTCACTTCTGCCACTGTATTAAGAAACCGGTCCTGATCAGTCTTGCCCCAGGGGGCAGTTTCATACAAAGATGCCACCCTTAGCAATTGAATGCCCGGGGCAGCCGCCAGCTCTGCCAGGGCATTCTTTATGTAAGACTCCCGCTTGCCCAAATTGCTGCCCAAGCCGATATAAGCAACGGTCATTGGTCTTCGCTCCTTGCCCGGCAAATCTCCACCGCCATATAGCAAAAGCTGCCCCGGATGGGTGCGCCGGGTTTTTTTACGGTTACTTTTACCTCTTGCACCGCCAAAAATTGCCGTAAGATACAGCGGCTGATCTTTTCTGCCACTGCTTCCAACAACCTGCAGGGCGGACCGGTCATAATTTGTGCTACGGCATCATATACCTCGGCATAACTGACGCTGCAAGTCAGGTCGTCCCGCCGGCCGGCTGCCTTGAGATCCAGCCGCAATTCAAGGTCTACCTCAAACTGCTGACCCAGCTTTTGTTCTTCCGCCAAAACACCATGGTAACCGTAAAATTTCATGCCCTTTAAAATTATTTTATCCGACATGGCTGTTCCCCCTGACGATGGCATCAGTCATTCTGGCTACCCGTACCATTTCCTTAACATCATGAACTCGGATTATATCCGCCCCGCCGGCAATTCCCAGGGCCACCGTAGCACCGGTGCCTTCCACCCGCTGATCCACCGGCAGGTCTAAGGTTTTGGCAATCACAGACTTGCGGGAGGTGCCCAGCAGGATGGGGCAGCCCAGAACGTTTAGTTCCTTGAGCCGACGTAAAACTTCCAGGTTTTGCTGATAGGTTTTGGCAAAACCAATGCCTGGATCGATAATAATGTTTTCCCTGGCCAGCCCCGCCGCACAAGCCAGGTCGATGCCCTGCCGCAAAAAAGCAATCATTTCACTCATGATATCCCGGTATTGGTTGTCCCGACCGTTATGCATCAAGATCACAGGCACCTGGTATTGCGCAATCACTGCTGCAAGGCCCGGGTCACCCCGCAGGGCCCACTGGTCATTGATAATATGCGCTCCCACAGCAAGTGCCTCTCTGGCCACCCGGGCCCGCCAGGTATCCACACTGATGGGTACCGGCACCTCCTGTACCAGCCGCTGCAAAACCGGCAGTACCCGTTTCAGCTCTTCCTCCTCACTGACCTGGCTGTGTCCCGGCCGGGTAGATACGCCGCCCAGATCAATAATGTCCGCTCCCGCTTCCACCATGTGCAGTGCATGTTCCAGTGCGGCCGCCGGTTCCTGATAGCGCCCGCCGTCAGAAAAAGAATCAGGCGTAGCATTTAGTATGCCCATCACCAGTGTCCGACCGCCCAACGTCAATTCTCTGCCCCGGCAGTTCAAACGACGCAGCGGCCGTCCTTCCAGGTTATCCAGAGCTTGCTGCAAGCGTTCTGCCAATTTGGGCAAACCAAATGGCTGCATTTTAAGTTTAGCAATAAATTCTTGGTATTGCTTTAAAGTAGCCATAAGTAAAACATCAGTAGCCTCTACAGAGCAGTTAACCACCCCGCGGGCCACCGCCGCCTCGCCGCCCCGGGCCAGCATCTCCTGCTTAATAATGTTGGCCTGAACAGGGGTTACACCGGTTAGTTTTAAAACCCGGTGTACCGCTTTGGGAGCCATGCGCTGCCAACCGGCGGCGTCACTGCCTACAGCCATAATCTCGGTTCTGGCCTGCTGCAGGTTGTCGATAAATTTGATGCCTATCTCTATTGCCATGCAATCACCTCGGTAAGTTATTGCAAAATATTTCTTAAGTATAACATATCCTGCCGGATTAAGTATAAGCCGGCACTATTACCTGGAATAAAGTACAATCTTTTTTCAGCTCGAATTGTGGCAACCTAAATATAAACACAAAGGCGTATCAGCAAAATCACATTTAACTGTCTGTAAATTACACGGTCACGGGTGATGCCTATGCATATTTTACCGGGACGGGTTCGCCTAAGGATCCAGGCATTAAAAAATAATCAGCAGCTGGCCCGAGAGCTTGCCGCTTTCCTTAAAGCAGCCGGGGGTATTAACCATGTACAAATTAATACCTTAACCGGCAGTTGCTTAATTTTTTTTGAGCAAACAATTTCCCCGGAGAAAATTATTCAACAGGTTACCCGGTACCTGTCACAAAACTCCGCACAACCGGTAACAAATCATGCCCGCAAACAAGCTGCTGCCTCGGCTGACAGGCCGGTCCGGCTGCAGCAAGTAATTGGCAGCGGTGCTATTCTCACCCTGTTTTGGGGCCTGCCGGGGCAACAGTCGCGTTTGGGTAGTCTTGCCCTGCCTGTTTCTTCGGCTGCTGTTATCAGTGCCGGCTTGCCGGTTTTTAAAAGCGGTTTTTCCTATTTTTCCAAGCATAAGCGCCCTAATTACGAATTTCTGGTCAGTTGCCTCAGCCTGTTTACTGCGCTTGCCGGTAAGGGGTACCTGGGTCTGTTAACCCTCTGGCTGGCCAGCGTAAGCGATTATTTGCAAAATTTGGTATTTAAGGTGGCCAGCAGACGGTTCAGCAGCTTGTTAATTAAGCGGGGCAATAAAATTTCTTTATTAAAAGAAGGGAAAATCCGTCCGGTATTACCCGGGGATGTTATGCCGGGCGACCTTGGAGTTTTTGCCGCCGGTGATTGTATCCCGGTGGAGGGGGAAGTGGTTGCCGGTCGAGCTGTTATGATAGCCGGCGAGTTTTTGTTGCCGGGCAGTCCCGTGGAAGCCGGTTCCGTCCTGACAGCAGGCCGTGTGGTTGTTAAAGTACACCGCCTGGTAGAGGATACCAGCCTGGCCAGACTGGCCGACATTCTGGAGGATGCCATGGAAGACCCTCAGTTGGGCACCGGTCTTGCTGTTTCTTATACCGAAAAATTGCTGCCGTTCACTTTCCTCAGCACTGCGCTGGTTTTTATCCTGACCCGGGACTGGCAGAGAACCATACCGGTACTGTTATCCGGTGCCCCCGGCCCTGCAGGTTTAGCTGCCCCCACTGCTTATGCGGCATCTACCGGAGTAGCCGCCGGCCTTGGCATAGCTTTGCAAGACACTACAGTCCTTGAAAAATTAAGTGAAACCAAAGTGGTTATTTTTAATGATAAAGGGTTATCCCACCGCCAGGGGGAACTCCACCCAGCTCTGCAACTTCTGGTGGAAGAAGGTTATTACATTGAAGATTTTGACCCGGCTCATTTGCACGAACAGGCTGCCACTCCCCCCGCCATTGTCTCGGACAGCCTTTCGCCCCATAGTTTGGTGGAAAAAATACACCGGCAGGGATTAAAAGTTGCCTGGGTCAGCGGTCCGGAACATCCCCTTCTGGTTGCTAACGCGGATGTTAATATAATGTTTCTTAAGGGTAAGGAACGTTTTCTTAGCAAAGCACAAGTTCTTTGCTATAAAAACGACCCCCGTCAAGTATACCGGTTGCTTCATTTAAGCCGTCATACCATGCATACCGTCAGACAGAATGTCTACCTGGTACAGTGCATGAATTTGTTGGGCCAGGTATTGGGTGCCCTGGGCGTGATTAAAGCGGTTCCTGCCGTAGGACTGACTCTGCTTACCACGCTGGCTGTGGTTTACAACTCGGGAGCTTCTTTATTTGGTATCGGCTGGAAAAATAATTCTTCTGATAAGTCCGGGGGCACTATTCAGGGCCTGACGGTGGATCAAGGCAAATGCCTGCTGCACACCCGCAAATAATCAAGCTACGGTCAAATTTATTTTATTTTTATAGCACCTGAAACTGCCGCAGGCAAAAAATACATTTCACAAACAACCAGCATGATACCGGCGGCAAGATCATGGTGTTTCAGCTGAACCATGCCGCTATGCCAGTGATATGGTATTAGCACGAAAGTCTGACGGCTACCGGTTTCCCATCTCAGGAACTAATCTTTGTCCGGTCAAGTTTAGCGCCGTTTTATTGGATAACAGCCACAAACCGGTGGCCTTGGCAAGGATTGTTTCACCGCAGGAAACCGTAGCTTCGGTGGCCACCATGGTATTACCGTCATGCACTACTGTTCCCCGGGCCATTACCCTGTCACCCAGGTAACCGGGGGCCAAAAAATTTGTTTGCAAATTTACGGTTACTCCCACCTTACCCAGCGTGCGCAGCGCCGCTCCCATGGCAATATCGCACAGCGAAGCCACCACCCCGCCATGCAAAGTTCCCTGGGGATTCAGGTGTTTGGCCGACACATTAACAGCTAAGCATGCTTGCCCTGTACCCGGCTGCATCTCTGTCACTTCAACCTGAAGTAATTTAATAAAAGGGTTGGTATTGATAATTTGCCTGACTGCCTGCATTTCTTGCTTCATGCTTGAGAACTCTCCTTCACTTGTGATAAATCCTCGTTCAAGCTGCCACTGCGAAAGCCGCACAAATCCAAGGTAATTTTGTTAAAGCCGAGTTTTTTAAATTGCTCTGTGACCCTTTCAGCCAGGCTGGTTAATTGAGCAAATTGTTGCCGGACTATTTCCACCCTTGCTTCTCCCTCTGGATGCCTTACCCGGACCGGGGAAAAGCCCAGACTCTTTAAAAATAATTCTGCCTCCTCCACCCGGCGCAGTTTTTCTGCGGTTATTTCCTCACCGTAGGGAATGCGGGAAGCTAAACAGGGATCAGCCGGTTTGTTCCAGGTGGGCAGGGCCAGCCGGCGGGATAACCGGCGGATGTCAGTTTTGGTCAGCCCCGCCTCCAGCAGGGGACTGCCTACACCAAGCTCTTTCAAGGCCTGTAAACCGGGCCGATAGTCCTGCAAATCATCCAGGTTGGAACCATCCGCTACCCAGGTTATATTATGTTGGCGCGCTATTTCCAGCAGCCTGGAAAACCTGAGCCGTTTACAATAATAGCATTTGCGGGGCGTATTGTCGGTAAACCCCCTGTGTTGCATTTCATCGGTGGCAACCACCAAGTGTTTGACACCCAAACACCCGGCTAAATCTTTAGCTGCCTGCACCTCTGCGGCGGTGGATGTGGCGGATACCGCTGTTACTGCCAAAACCCGTTCCCCTAACACCCGGGCTGCCACCGCCAGCAGCAGCGTGCTGTCAACACCCCCGGAATAGGCTACTAAAACCTGTTGGTACTGCTGCAAAATTTCTGCTAACTTTTTATACTTTCTCTCCAGCCAAATCACCCTTTGCCTCAATTTGCAATTCTGCTTTTTTAATTCTGCTCGCCTTGGCAGTGGCAATGATGATGGCGGTGGCCATGCACGCCTTCTTCTCCGGGCCATGGAAAAAGAAACTGCCTGGATTCCGGTTCACCAACCATTATTCTCAACAAGTTGGGTATTTCTGTCTCCCTGTCCCCGGCCCCGTAGCCCACACCTTTTAAAATCATGGCCGGCATCGGTCCAAACCCCTTAGCCAGGCATTTGGCCAGCACCGCACCGGTGGGTGTTACCAGTTCCACCGCCGGACCCGCTGTATAAATAGGAACATGCAGCAAAATTTCCGCCGTGGCGGGCGCCGGTACCGGCATAATGCCATGCGCACAATGCACCGTGCCGCTGCCTACATTTAAGGGAGAACAATATATTTCCGAAATGCCCAGTTTCTTAAGGCAGATCAAAGTGCCTACTATATCAATAATGGAGTCTACCGCCCCCACTTCATGAAAATGAACCTTTTCCGGCGGACAGCCGTGAATCTTACCTTCGGCGGCTGCCAGCTGAATAAAAATATGCCCGGCCTGTTGCTTAACCTCCTCCGCCAGCCGGCTGTGCTCAAGCAAGTTAAGAATATCACTGAGGTGGCGGTGGGGCTGCTCCTCCGTAACCTTAATTTCTACCTTGGTGGCACTGATGCCACAGCGGGTAACTTTGCGGGTATTGACAGTAAAGCCTTGAATAGCAAGCCGGCTTAAATCCTGTCGCAGTGCTTCCGGATCAACCCCCAAATCCAGCAGGGCCCCTAAAAACATATCCCCACTGATGCCTGCAAAACAATCTAAATATGCAATTTTCAATGTTGATCACCTGCCAGTTTATTAATTAGGCCGGCTGCATAGGCAGCGCCAAAACCATTATCAATATTCACTACGGTAACACCGGCAGCACAACTGTTGAGCATGGCCAGCAGAGCAGCCAGCCCGTGAAAGCCGGCGCCGTAGCCCACACTGGTGGGCACCGCAATAATCGGCTTATCCAATAAACCTCCCACCACGCTGGGCAGCGCCCCTTCCATACCCGCCACCACAATAATAACATTGGCCCGCCGCAGTATGGCTATCCGGTCTAAGAGACGGTGCAGACCCGCCACACCCACATCATAAACCCGTTCCACCCGGTTGCCCATTAATTCACAGGTTAGGGCAGCTTCTTCCGCCACCGGCAAATCAGCAGTACCCGCACTGCAAACACAAATCAAACCGTGAAGGTACGTTTGGGCCCGGCGGCGCATAATAATTCTGGCGGTAGAATCATAGGCCGCTTCAGGAACCAGTTGTTTAACCGCCTCATACATAACCTCGGTGGCCCGGGTGCCCATCACATTGACTTCACTGGCCTGACAAAGCCGGTAAAATATTTGTGCTACCTGTTCAACGGTTTTGCCCTGACAAAAAATTACTTCAGGAAACCCCTTGCGCAAGTGCCGGTGATGGTCAATTTTGGCGTAGCCCAGATCTTCGTAAGGTAGGCATTTTAATTGTTCCACTGCCTGTTCAACCGGCACCTGTCCCGCCCGTACCGCTTCCAATAACTTACGCAATTGCTGTGGATCCATGTTACCCCCCGCCGGTTAGATTTTTGGTTAATCCCAGAACATTATACTTAATTTACCCTTAATTTCCTAGAAAGGCCAGGAATTTTTTGTCTTTGGCACACTTTAAAGGAACTGCCTTTAACCTGACGAATTTTATTTATCAAATTAGTACATCCCCGTCAAAGGAGCAGGATATATGTTTACCATTGACCGTCAACCCGGCCAGTTAGTGCCTGTTAAAGTATGGCTGCCTGATATCTCACAATTGGAAGAAGAATGTTTGCAGCAAGCTGTTAACCTTGCCAAATTGCCCTTTGCTTTCCACCATATCGCCTTAATGCCCGACACCCATGCCGGCTTTGGCATGCCCATCGGTGGTGTCTTAGCTGCCGAAAACGTTGTGGTTCCTAATGCGGTAGGTGTTGATATTGGTTGTGGTATGTGCTTTGTTGAAACAGACATTCACCTGAACGAGGTCTCCAAGGAAGATATGCAGTTTTTGGTAGGTCAGATTTTGCGGCAGATTCCTACCGGCTTCAATCACCACAAAACAAAACAGCCCAGCCAGGTCTTGGATAGGTTTGCCAACCGACTGGCAGAATCAGATTGTTACCGTCCCCCCGAATTGGTTAAGGAAATTGAGCGTGGCTATTATCAAATGGGCACTCTGGGCGGCGGCAATCATTTTATTGAAATCCAGGCCGACGAAAGAGACATGGTTTGTATTATGCTCCACAGCGGCAGTCGTAACTTCGGCTGGCAGATAGCCAAACATTTTAACCATCTAGCCAAAACTCTTAATATCCGGTGGCAGCAACCGGATCCTGTAACATATGATCTGGCCTTTCTGCCCCTGAGCAGTACCGAGGGCAACTCATACATGGTTTGGATGGATCTGGCATTGCAATTTGCCATGGAGAATCGCCACCGCATGATGGATATAGTCATGGATATCCTGCAAAAGCACCGGCCCGCCGTCACTTTTTCCCGGTTTATCAATGCTCATCATAACTATGCCGCCCTTGAGCATCACTTTGGCCGGCAAGTGGTGGTGCACCGTAAAGGGGCCATCCGGGCTCGCCGGGGTGAACCGGGCATTGTCCCGGGCGCCATGGGTACAGCCAGCTATATCGTGGAAGGGCTGGGCAATGCGGCGTCTTTCCATAGCTGCTCCCATGGTGCCGGCCGCATCATGAGCCGGAAAAAAGCCACAGCAACCATTCCGGTGCAAAAAACTATGGAAGACCTGCAACAGCTGGGCGTGGTGCTGGGAAAACATAAGAAAAGTGATGTTTCGGAGGAAAGCCGTTTTGCCTATAAAGATATTGAATATGTCATCAGCCAGCAAAGAGATCTTATTAAACCGGTTAAAAAGTTAAGGACCCTGGCCGTGGTTAAAGGATAGGCCTGGCAGACATCCCCGGTTTTATCATTAGCCTTGTATAGGGATTGACCAAACACCAAAAATAAAACATCCCGTCCCACTTTTACAGTGAACCGGGATGTTTTCTCGTTTGCATTGACTTTTTTAAATCAACCTTAATTTTTACGCTGATTTTTAATATTCATTGGGCAGCTGATCCAGCTGGGCCTTGGTAAATACCGGGCCGTCCTTGCAGACATACTTGCTGCCCACGTTGCAGCGGCCGCACATGCCGATGCCGCACTTCATCCGGTTTTCCAGACTCATAATAATCCGGTCCGGCGTGAAGCCGCATTCTTCCAGCACCGGCAGGGTGAATTTAATCATCACCGGCGGCCCGCAGATAATGGCGTAGTCGCTCTTGGGCGCCACTTCTTTGGTGACGGTGGGGATAAAGCCTACCCGGCCGTTCCAGCCCTCTACCGCCCGGTCAATGGTGGTGATCAGGTTGATGTCACTGCGGGCATCCCAGGCGGCCAGTTCGTCTTTGTACAGCAAAAGTCCGGGGTTGCGGGCGCCGTAGATTACTGTCAGGTCGCCGTAGTCTCCACGGTTGGCCGGGTCCAGAATGTATTGGATGGTGGACCGCAGGGTGGTAAAAGCAAACCCGCCGCCGATAATGGTCAGGCTTTTGCCCTTCAGCTGCTCCAGCGGGTAGCTGTTGCCCAAGGGCCCCCGCACGCCCACTATGGTGCCTTCTTCCAGCATGTGCAGGGCGGTGGATACCACACCCACTTTGGCCACGGAGAATTTTAATATGCCCGGCTCGGTGGGGGATGAGGCGATGCCAAAGGGGGCTTCCCCTTTGCCGTAAACCATTACTTCCGCAAACTGCCCAGGCCGGTATCGGAAGCCGGCAGCATCTTGTTCGCTTAAAAATTCAAAGGTGAAGGTGTGAATCAGCTTGTCGGATGTCTCGGTGAAGTTCTTCACCAGTTTCATCGGCAGCGGTAGATAGGGGTTTCTCATTTTTTCTCAACCTCGCTTCCGCTAGTCCAATGCCCGGATATCGGCCAGGGCCTGGCGAATATCCAGGTTTACAGGACAGTTTTTGATGCACCTACCGCAGCCAACGCAGGCGGTGGCGTTGTATCTTTCTACAAAGTAGTTGAATTTGTGCATGAGTCTTTGTCTCCAGCGTGCTTTGTTGTTGGGCCGCGGGTTGTGGCCGGAGCCGTGCAGGGTAAACAGCGGGAACATGCAGGCATCCCAGTTCCTGACCCGGCAGCCGTTGCAGTCTTTGGCTTCGTCTGCTATATCAAAGCAGTGGCAGGTGGGGCACAGGTAGGTGCAGGCAGCACAGCCCAGGCATTTTTCGTGCAGCCGCTCCCAGTAGGGGTGTTCAAACATGCCGGCCAGTTTGTCGCTTAAGCCCTCTATGTTGATGCTGCCATCTGCCCTGGTTTCTTGCTGCAGTTGGGCTGCCGCTTCTCTGGCAGCGGCATCCGCTGCTGCCAGGCCCAGTTTGCCCAGCAGTTCTTTGCCTTTGTCGCTGATGCCTTCAGCCAGGTAGCTTTCGCCCAGGTCGGTCAGGAAGATGTCGCTGCCTTCTTTGGCAAAGGGCCCGCAGCCCAGGCTGCTGCAGAAGCAGGTGGACGCCGGCCGGTTGCAGCCCAGTCCCACAATCAGGGTGTTGGCCCGCCGGGTCAGGTAGTAAACGTCCTGGTACTGGTCGTTTTTGAATACGTTGTCCAGCAGCACCAGGGATTTGGCATCGCAGGGCCGCATGCCAAATACTATGGTGGCTGTCGGGTCAACTTTGTCCTGCATCCTTACTCCTTCAGCATCTACGGTGTAGTTGAAGAGTTCTTCGGACTGAGGGAAAAGGATTTCTTTGCCGGGTTTTTTGCTGTTGGTGTAGTCCAGGCAGGCTTCTTCACCGTTTTTAATAACGGCGAATTCTACCAGACCGTTCTTTTTTACCGGTGCCATTACCCGGTAGTCAGCGGCCAGTTTGGTCAGCAGGTTTGCCAGTTCGCTTTTGTTTATGATCATCCTTTTTCACCTCACTCCTATAGCATGAAGTCTTCTTTATCTTCAAATTTGAAGGTGTTTAAGGCCGGCGGGTCTTCCAGGCTGACGCCCGCTTCGGCACCGTACAGTTCTTGTACGTCTTTTACCATTTTGCGGTTTAAAAGGGACAGTTTAATGCCCATGGGGCAGGCTCTTTCACAGGCGCCGCAGTCTACGCAGCGGCCTGCCAGGTGGAATACCCGTACAGCCTGGAACAGGGCGTTGTCGTCCACGTTTTTGGCGCTTTTGCCAATCCAGGCCGGGGAACCGCAGTCGACGAAGCATTCGCTGCAGTAGCACATGGGGCAGGCCTGCCGGCAGGCGTAGCAACGGATGCATTTTTGCATTTCTTGGGCCAGGTAGGCGTTGCGCTCGGCATCACTCATGGCCGCAAAGGCTTCTATGTCGGCGTAGTTTGCTTCTCCGGCCGGTACTGCTTCGCCAATCAGTTGGTCGTAGACTACCGGGGTGTTGTACTGGCAAGTCTTGCAGGAAACAAACATAACATCTGCTTTGGCTACGGTTTGGGCAAAGTCTTGCCCTTTTAGTATCAGTTCCGCACCGGTGTCGGTAACTTCCAGAATTTCTTTGCCTTCCACCAGTTGGTTGATTTGTTTGCGGTCTACCATGCCTTCGCAGGGTACGCCGATGATGGTCAGGTTGTCTTTGTTGATTTGGCCTTCTTTAATCAGCCCTACAATGGCCCGTACGTCGCAGCCTTTGGCGATAACGGCGGTTTTTTCCGGCCGCTTTCTTAAAAAGTTGGCCAGGTTGTTTTCACAGGTGGCGCTCCAGATCAGGTTGTCCGCTTCTTCAGGGGTTCTGGCAAAGTACGGGGTGCTGCGGAGGGGCAGGCTTCCCTGGGCGAATCCCACCACCAGGTCAACTTTTTTGTCTGCTAACAGTTGTTTGGCTGTTTCTCTGATTTTTTCCGTTAGGTTCATTCCCTCTCACCTCACTCCGCTTTTTGAAATAGCCCCTTGTTGGGACCCATGGCTTTGACCCGGCCGGTCAGTTCGGTAATCAGTTCCGCAAATCTGGCCCCTTCTGAGGCGGATACCCAGGTGAAATTGACTCTGTCTTTTTCTATGCCCATGTAGTCCAGCAGGTTCTTCAGCAGGGCAAATTTACGGCGGGCTACCAGGTTGCCACTAACATAGTGGCAGTCGCCCGGGTGTCAACCGGAGGTCAGGATGGCATCCGCTCCGGATCTCAGGGCGGTAATGATAAACAGCGGGTTGATGCGTCCCGAGCAGGGTACCCGCACTACGCGCACGTTGGGCGGGTATTGCAGCCGGCCTACCCCGGCCAGGTCGGCACCCGCATAGCTGCACCAGTTGCACAGAAATGCTACAATTTTAGGCTCTTGTTCGGCCATTTTCTTCCCTCCTGGCACAGCCTCCGGCTTTTGGTGGGTTCCATCCGCCATCGGCTGTGGGTTTTATGCTTTGGTTGTTGTTGTTGTTTTAAAAAAGGCTTGGCATTTTTAGTTGTGGGGCAGGTGTTATCCCCGTTGGCCGGCGGATAACACCCTGTCTCTGCGGCATTGCCGTGTCGGTCAGGCTACCAGCTTACCGCTTGTACCATGGCTACAATCTGTTCGTTGCTGCAGCCTTTGACGTTGATGGCGCGCAACGGCAGGAGGAACGGCAGGCGCCGCAGCCTTTGCACAGGCCCGGGTTGATTTCGGCGGCGGTGTTGCCCCGTTCGTCTGTTACCAGGCCGGCTGCTTTGGCCGGGCATACTTCGACGCAGACGCCGCAGGCCATGCATTTGCGTTTGTTGACGTAGGCCGCTTTGCGTCGGCTGCAATGTTGGCCTTGGCCAGGGCAGTGGCGGCTCGCCCTCTGCCGCTTTGGCCTGGGCAATGTTTTCTTCCAGGTTCTTGGGCCCGTGGGCCAGCCCGCACATGAACACGCCGTCCGTGCTGAAGTCTACCGGCCGCAGTTTCAGGTGGGCCTCCAGGAAGAACTGTCGGCGTTGACGGGTACTTTGAACAGTTTGGACAGGCCGCTGTTGTCGTTGGCTACGATGGCGCTGGCCAATCCGATTATGTCTGCGTATATTTCTACCGGCCGGTTCAGTACATGATCCACAAAGGTTACTTTGGTGCCGGTGGAGGTTTCTTCTACTTTCGGTTTGTTGTCTGTGCTGTACCGTACGAAGATGACACCCTGGCGGCGGGCTTCCGTGTACAGGTCTTCAAAGTAGCCGTAGGTCCGAATGTCACGGTACAGGATGTATACGTTGGCACTCGGTTTCATTTCTTTGATTTTCAGGGCTTGTTTGATGGCTTTGGTGCAGCAGATGCGGCTGCAGTAGGGCCGTTCGTCGTCACGGCTGCCCACGCACTGGATGAATACAAAGTTGTTGGAGTTCTTCAGTTTGCCTTCTGCCAGCAGGTTTTCCAGTTCCAGCAGGGTGTGCACCCGGCTGTTGTGCCCGTACAGGTATTCCTGCGGTTTGTATTCTCGTGCCCGGTGGCGATGATGGCTACCCCGTGTTTGATTTTTTCGCCGTTGCTCAGTTCGCTTTCGTAGTTGCCCATGAAGCCGTGCACGTCTGCTACGGTAACTCCGGTGTAAACCTTGATTTTGTCGTGCTTTTGTACTTGTTCAATCAGTTGGTTCAGGTAGGCCTGCACTCTTCGCCGTTCATGCCGTAGCGGATGCGTTTGGCTATGCCGCCCAGTTCTTCGCTTTTTTCTGTCAGGTAGACCCGGTAGCCTTGATCAGCCAGGTTGAGGGCTGCCGTCATGCCCGCCACGCCGCCGCCAATCACCAGTGCATCGTGGTTCATGGGCAGGCTGATGGCTTGTACGGGTTCCAGCAAGGCGGCTTTTTTAACCGCCATTTTTACCAGGTCTTTGGCTTTTTCGGTGGCTTGGGCCGGTTCGTTTTGGTGTACCCAGGAGCAGTGGTCCCGAATGTTGGCCATTTCAAACAGGTGCGGGTTTAATCCGGCTTCTTTCAAGGTCTCCTGGAACATGGGCTCGTGTGTCCGCGGGCTGCAGGAGGCCACTACGATGCGGTTTAGGCCGTATTGTTCAATGGCTTCTTTGATTTGGGCGCTGGCATCCTGGGAGCAGGCGTATAGCTTGTCGGTGGCATATACCACCCCGGGCAGGGTTTTGGCGTATTCAGCCACCGCCGGTACGTCTACCACACTGCCAATGTTGATGCCGCAGTGGCACACAAATACGCCGGTGCGCACGATTTCTCCCGCTACGTCTTTCTCCGGCGGGTATTCTTTGACTTTGGTCAGGCTGCCTTTGGCTTCCGCCAGCAGTTTTTGGATTTCCCCGGCCGCTGCGCTGGCTTGCATGACCGTCTCGGGAATGTCGCGCGGACCGCTGAAGGCACCGGCTACGTAAATGCCCGGCCGGTTGGTGGCTACTCCGGTCAAGGCCGGTACTGCCGCAAAGTTGTATTGGTTCAGTTCTACGCCCAGTTGTTTGGCCAGTTCCACTGCTGTGGGGTTGGGTTCTAAGCCCACCGACAGCACCACCATGTCGTATTCTTCGCTGATAACGGTGCCGTCTTCCAAAGCGTAGCGTATTTTGACGTTGTCGTTGTCGCCCGGGTCTAAACCGTATACCCGGCTCCGGATAAAGTTAACGCCGTATTGTTTTTTGGAGCGCTCGTAGTATTTTTCAAATTCTTTGCCGTAGGTCCGCATGTCCATGTAGAAAATGCCGGTCTGCAGGTCGTAGTCGGCGTGTTCTTTGGCTATCACCGATTGTTTGATGGCGTACATGCAGCATACCGAGGAGCAATAGCCGTGGTTGATCCGGCAGTTCCGGGACCCTACGCATTGGATCCAGGCTATTTTCGCCGGCTCTTTGTGGTCGCTGGGCCGTACCAGGTGACCGCCAAAGGGCCCCGAGGCGCTTAAAATGCGCTCAAATTCCAGGGAGGTAACCACGTTTTTCAGTTCCCCGTATTTGTACAGTTTCAGTTGGCTCGGGTCAAAGGCCGCAAAGCCCGGTACCAGCAGGATGGAGCCCACTTCCAGCTGGGTTTCTTCGTCCTGCATGTGGTGGTTGATGGCGCCCGCCTGGCATGCTTTGATGCATTTGCCGCACAGTTTGTCGTTGTTCAGGTTCTTAAACTTTAAGCATTTGCTGCTGTCAATGGCGTAGGCGTTGGGGTAAGCCTGGGCGTACAGTTTGTAAATGGCTTTCCGCTTGCTTAACCCCTGGTTGAAGGCGTCGTCTACTTTTACCGGGCACGCTTCGGCGCAGCTGCCGCAGCCGGTGCATTTATTAACGTCGATGTAGCGGGCTTTGGTTGTTACGGTAACTTTAAAGTTACCCGGCTCGCCCTCTACTTTGCTTATTACCGAGTTGGTCATGGTCTTGACGTTAAGGTGTCTGCCGCAGTCTACCAGCTTGGGTGACAGAATGCACATGGAGCAGTCGTTGGTGGGAAAGGTCTTGTCCAGCATCGGCATGGTGCCGCCAATGGCCGGTTCTCTTTCCACCAGGTACACATAGTAACCGGATTCCGCCAGGTCTAGGGATGCCTGGATGCCGGCTATGCCGGAGCCCACCACTAATACGGCTCCTGTTTTATCAGGCTTTTTTATCATCTCTGCATCACACCGTCCTCCTATTACGCTTTTCCGGGTCAACCCCGTTAAATGCACTTAACCCCTGCAAGGGGAATTTTAAAATCAACAAAAAAGTCTAAATAATACAAGCCGGCAGGTCTTGGTCAGTCAATCAACTGACAGCTTGTACTAAACTTAACAAAATAAAATATGATTTAGTACCGATTATCCAACCGGCGGGGCCGTTGCAGCCCAACCTGGTATTTTTTCGAACTGCCAGCGTAACGAAAATACTATTTAAGGTGTAATCAAACTGACTATCCGGCAGTGCATTTTATAAATATCTGACTGCTGCGGAACTGTATACAATAAACTTGCAAGTACAATTTTTACAGTATTTTCGGTACTTTTATCCTTATGGCTAGTATATAGTTTCTTCCAACTAGTGTCAATTATTTTAGAATATTTTAAAAAACCTTCGCTGTTTTCGAATATATTAATGCTAACAAAAAGTCAGAAAAAACTTATTAATTTCGCTGTGACTATTTGTCTAAATTGGTATAATATTCTGCTAAAAGACAGATCCCTTCCAAATTTTATGAAGGGATCTCAATCTTATCAGGTATCGGGCACTGTACGGTGCTTTTCTAAGCTCTGCCAGGGAGCTTAAAACCGGCCTGTAGTTTTAGGTGCGCCAGGTTCGGTGCGGCTACCCCGAAAAAGCAGGAGCGAATATCCGGTGTGTTACTTATCTCTTAATCTAAGGTTATAAAATACCTCCCGGCCCCGGTACCTGGCCAGTTGGCCCAGCTCTCCCTCAATGCGCAGCAGCTGGTTGTATTTGGCCACCCGGTCGGTGCGGGAAGGGGCGCCGGTCTTGATCTGCCCGGCATTTACCGCCACCGCCAGGTCGGCTATGGTGGTGTCGTCGGTTTCGCCGGAACGGTGGGAAACCACTGCGGTATAACCGGCCCGCTTGGCCATCTCAATGGCATCCAGGGTTTCGCTTAAGGTGCCGATCTGGTTGACTTTAATTAAAACAGAGTTGGCTACCCCGGCTTTAATGCCTTTGGCCAGTCGCTCGGTGTTGGTGACAAACAGGTCGTCCCCCACCAGTTGGATCTGCTGCCCCAGGGCGCCGGTCAGTTTGGCCCAGCCCTCCCAGTCGTCTTCCGCCAGGCCGTCTTCTATGCTGATGATGGGGTACCGGTCTGCCAGCCGCCGGTAGAATTCAATCATTTCCTCCGCGCTGTAGCTGACTCCTTCGCCCGCCAGGGTGTAGCGGCCTTCTTTATACAGTTCGCTGGCGGCCACGTCCAGCCCCAGCAATATGTCCTGCCCCGGCCGGTAGCCCGCTTTTTCGATGGCTTCCATGATTACTGCCAGGGCTTCTTCGTTGCTCTTGAGGTTGGGGGCAAAGCCGCCTTCGTCGCCCACGGCGGTGTTAAGGCCGCGGCCTTTCAGTACGCTTTTCAGGTGGTGGAAGATTTCCGCCCCCATGCGCAGCCCTTCCGAGAAGCTGTCGGCGCCCACCGGCAGGATCATGAATTCCTGGATGTCGACGTTGTTGTCGGCATGGGCCCCGCCGTTTAATATGTTCATCATGGGTACCGGCAGTTCCCGGGCGTTAACGCCTCCGATGTACTGGTAGAGGGGCAGCCCGCTGTAGTTGGCGGCTGCCCGGGCTACGGCCAGGGAGACGCCCAGGATGGCGTTGGCCCCCAGTTTGCTTTTGTTGGGGGTGCCGTCCAGTTCTGTCATTAGCCGGTCAATGCCTGCCTGGTCGGTAACGTCCAGGCCGATCAGTTCCGGCCCGATGATTTCGTTGACGTTGTCTACGGCCTGGCTGACGCCTTTGCCCAGGTAGCGGCCCTGGTCGCCGTCCCGCAGTTCTACCGCTTCGTAGGCCCCGGTGGAGGCGCCGGAGGGTACCGCCGCCCGGCCCATGGTGCCGTCTTCCAGCCATACTTCCGCTTCTAAGGTGGGGTTGCCCCGGGAGTCCAATATTTCCCGGGCGAATATTTCGCTGATGATGCTCATGGTGGTTACCTCCCTTGTTTGGGTTGTGTTATTGCGGCTCGGCCAGCAGGCTTTTGCCGGTCATTTCCGGCGGTTGGGGCAGGCCCAGAAGCTCCAGTACGGTGGGGGCAATGTCCGGCAGGCTGCCGTCCGGCCGCAGCCGGGCCTTTTGGTGGGCCTGGCTCACCAGGATGAAGGGCACCCGGTTGGTGGTGTGGGCGGTATAAGGCCCCCCCTGTTCGTCCTGCATTTTTTCTGCGTTGCCGTGGTCGGCGGTGATGATGACGATGCCTTGTTTGGCCAGTACCGCCGGTACTATTTGCCCCAGGCAGCGGTCTACGGTTTCAATGGCGGCTATGGCTGCCGCCAGGTCGCCCGTATGCCCCACCATGTCCGGGTTGGCAAAGTTGGTAATGATGACGTCATATTTTTCTTGTGCCAGGCTGTTTAAAAAGGCTTCGGTTATTTCCGGGGCGGCCATGGCCGGCTGCCGGTCGTAGGTGGCCACTTTGGGCGACGGTATCAGGATTCTTTCTTCGTTGGGGTTAGGCGCTTCCACGCCGCCGTTGAAGAAGAAGGTGACATGGGCGTATTTTTCGGTTTCGGCCAGCCGCAGTTGTTTCAGGCCCTGTTTGCTCAGCCATTCGCCCAGGGTGTTGACCGGTTGCTGGGGCGGAAAGGCCACCGGCGCCGCTATGGTTTTGTCGTACAGGGTCAGGCAGACAAAGTGCACCCGGGGCCGGCCCGCTCCCCGCTCAAAGCCGCTGAAGTCTTCGTCTGTCAGGGCCCGGGTGATTTGCCTGGCCCGGTCCGGCCGGAAGTTGATGAAGATGACCGCATCGCCTTCTTTGATTTGGGCCACCGGTTGTTTGTGGTCGTCTGTGATGACGGTGGGCTGCACAAATTCGTCTGTTTCTCCCCGTTCATAAGCTACGTCGATGGCTTCCACCGGCGAGTTGGCCCGCAGCCCTTCGGCATAAACCATGGCCCGGTAGGCCCGGGCGGTGCGTTCCCAGCGGTGATCCCGGTCCATGGCATAGTAGCGCCCGCTGACGGTGGCTACTTGTCCCACGCCCAGTTCTTTGGTTTTGGCCAGCAGGGCCCGCATGTAGTTCTTGGCGCTGGCAGGCGGCACATCCCGGCCGTCCAGAAAGGTGTGCAGGTAAACCCGCTCCAGCCCCTGCCGGGCTGCCAGCTGCAGGGTGGCAAAAAGGTGTTTGATATGGCTGTGCACCCCGCCGTCCGACAAAAGCCCCATGATGTGCAGGGCGCTCCCGTTGGCTTTGGCCTGTTGCACCGCTTGCACCAGCACCGGGTTGGCAAAAAACTCGCCCTCCTGAATGGCTTTGCTGATGCGGGTCAGTTCCTGGTAGACCACCCGTCCTGCCCCTATGTTCAGGTGCCCCACTTCTGAGTTGCCCATCTGACCCGGCGGCAGACCCACCGCCAGACCGGAGCACTCCAGGGTGGTAAAGGGGTACTGCGCCAGGTATTGTTTTATGTTGGGGGTGGCCGCCCGGGCAACGGCGTTGCCCGCAACCTCTTCACGCCAGCCAAAGCCATCCAAAATAATCAGGGTCAGCGGGCCCTTTTTCTTATCCATTGCAAAACCTCCTTGGTTGCTGCCAATTCAAGTTAAACGGCCTGAATAATACCCAGGAAATCTGCTGCCTTAAGGCTGGCGCCGCCCACCAGGGCGCCGTCGATATCCGGCTGGGCCAGCAGGCTGGCGGCATTAGCCGGCTTAACGCTGCCGCCGTACAGGATGCGCACCGCTGCGGCGGCCGCCTGGCCGTACTGCTCGGCAAGCAGAGCCCGGATATATTGATTAACCTGCTGGGCATCTTGCTCCGAAGCGGTTTGCCCGGTGCCGATGGCCCACACCGGCTCATAGGCAATCACCAGCCCCGCCACCTGTTCCGGGGTCAGGCCCGCCAGGGCCGCGGCAGTCTGGCTGCCCACCACCGTTTCTGTCAAGCCGCCCTGCCGCTGGGCCAGGGTTTCACCCACGCAAACCACGGGCAGCAGGCCGTGGGCCAAAGCCGCCTTCACCTTTTGGTTCACCTGCCCGTCGGTTTCGCCAAAGTATTGGCGCCGCTCGGAGTGGCCCAGGATGACGTACCGGCAGCCGCAGTCTTGCAGCATCAGGGGAGATATTTCACCGGTATACGCCCCCTGGTCGGCCCAGTGCATGTTTTGCGCCCCCAGGGCCAATTTGCTGCCCGCCAGGACTTCCGCCACCGCCGCCAGGGCGGTAAAGGGCGGGCAGATGACTACAGCGGCCCGGCAGTCAGTCAATTTTTCCTGCAACGCTTGAACAAACTGCCGAGCTTCATCCGTCGTTTTATGCATCTTCCAGTTGCCGGCAATAATCTTCTGCCGCATCACGCTACCCCCTTACGCAGGAGAAGTAAGAAGCAGTTTCTTCTCAGCAGACTGTGGACAAACATTTACTGTGGTTTATGATCCCCTTTGGCTCCGGTCTACGCACCGACAGCACTGTGATTCGCTCCGGTCGCCCTTGGGGTCGCCTCAAACGGGCCCTCCTGGCCCGGTTCGGCTGGCGCCCACGTCCTGTGGGCGCCACCCCAATGGCTCCTTCGCTCATCAAGTGCTGTGACCGGTGCTTCGACAAGTCGCCGGCAGGGGATCATAAAACCACTTTGACTTTCCTTTGTCCACAGTCTGAGCGAGAAGCTGTTTCTTCTCACTTCTTTCTGTTAACAAATCTCTGAAAAGGTTCTCTCTATTTATCCTGCAGCACAGCCACGCCGGGCAATTCTTTGCCCTCCAAAAACTCCAGGGAGGCGCCGCCGCCGGTGGAGATATGGCTGATCTTGTCCGCCACGCCCACCTTGTTAACCGCCGCCACCGAATCGCCGCCGCCGATCACCGTCAGGGCAGGGGAATCGGCCAGGGCCCGGGCCACCGCTTCGGTACCCTTGGCAAAGGGTTCCATTTCAAACACGCCCATGGGGCCGTTCCACACTACGGTGGCGGCCTGTTTAATCACCGCCGCAAACTGCGCCGCACTGGCCGGCCCGATGTCCAGAATCAGCCAGCCCGCCGGCACTTCGTGCACCGGCACCACCCGGTGGGCCGCCGTGGCTGCCAGGGCCTCCGCCACCACCACGTCGCCGGGCAGCAGCAGTGACACCCGGCGGGCCTTAGCCCGCTCCATCAGTTCCCTGGCCACCTCCACTTTATCTTCCTCCACCAGGGAGTTGCCGGTTGGGCAGCCCTGGGCCCGCAAAAAGGTGTTGGCCATGCCGCCGCCGATAATTAAGGTATCCACTTTATTTAACAGGTTTTCTATAACGCCGATTTTATCCGATACTTTGGCGCCGCCAATAACAGCCACAAAGGGCCGGGCCGGGTTGCTGACCGCTTGGCCCAGGTTCAGCAGTTCTTGTTCCATCAGCAAACCTGCCACCGCCGGCAGGTAGGCGGCCACGCCGGCCGTGGAGGCATGGGCCCGGTGGGCCGCCCCAAAGGCATCGTTGACGAAAATATCCGCCGGCTCTGCCAGCTGCCTGGCGTAGTCGGCATCGTTTTTGGTTTCTCCGGGCCGGAAGCGAACGTTTTCCAGCAGCAGCACATCCCCGTCTTGCAGGGCGGCCACCGCCTGTTTCACTGCTTCACCCACCGAGTCGTCAACCTTGTTTACCGGCCGCCCCAGCAGTTCGGACAGCCGCCGGGCCACCGGGGTTAAGCGGTATTTTTCCACCACTTCGCCCTTGGGGCGGCCCAGGTGAGAGGCCAGGATGACTCTGGCCCCCTGCCCGATGAGGTATTGGATGGTGGGCAGCGCCTTGCGGATGCGGGTATCATCGGTAATGGCCTGACCCGCCAGGGGTACGTTGAAGTCCACCCGCACCAGCACCCGCTTGCCTTTCACTTCAATGTCTTTAACAGTTTTTTTGCGCACGTTTTACAGCCCCTTTTCAGCCACCAGCAGCGCTAAGTCAAGCACCCGGTTGGAATAGCCCCATTCATTGTCATACCAGGCCACCACTTTGGCCATGTTGCCTTCCATAACCATGGTGGACAGGCCGTCGACAACAGATGAGTGGGGGTTGCCGTTGAAGTCTTTAGACACCAGCGGCAGCGGGTTGAAATCCAGGATGCCTTTCAGCTCGCCCTCGGCGGCCGCCTTTAAGGTGGCGTTAATTTCCTCGGCATCGGTTGATTTTTGCAGTTCCACCACCAGGTCCACCACCGATACGTTGGGGGTGGGCACCCGCATGGCAAAACCGTTCAGCTTGCCCTTTAATTCAGGCAGCACCAGGGCCACTGCCTTGGCCGCGCCGGTGGTGGTAGGAATGATCGACATGCCTGCCGCCCGGGCCCGGCGCAAGTCTTTATGGGGTAAATCCAAAATGCGTTGGTCGTTGGTATAGGAGTGTACGGTGGTCATCAAGCCTTTAACAATGCCGAATTTATCATGCAGCACTTTAGCCACCGGCGCCAGGCAGTTGGTGGTGCAGGAAGCATTGGAAATGATGTGGTGCCGGGCCGGGTCGTAGGTGTGGTGGTTGACGCCCATAACAAAGGTGCCGTCCACTTCTTTGCCGGGAGCCGAAATAATAACTTTTTTGGCGCCGGCCTGCAGGTGCTTGGCAGCGTCCGGTCCCTTGGTGAAGCGGCCGGTGGATTCAATAACAATGTCCACGCCCAGTTCACGCCAGGGCAGCTTAGCCGGGTCAGTTTCAGCACATACTTTTATTTCCGTGCCGTCCACCACCAGAGTATCTTCGGTGCAAGCTACCTCGGCAGCCAATTGGCCGTGCACCGAATCGTACTTCAGCAGGTGGGCCAGGGTTTGCGGGTCAGTCAGGTCATTGATGGCCACAACGGCAAGGGGTGCCCCTTGACCAAGCAGGTTTCTTTGCCACATGGCTCGCAAAACATTGCGGCCAATTCGCCCAAAACCGTTAATAGCAATTTTTACTGTCATAATTCATCCCTCCGTTATTTTTTAACTAACCAGGGTCTAAGCCCTAACATTGCTTGTAATTTTCCCCGGAGCCAGGCTTAAAACAACCGGCCGGGCTTAAGGCTGTGCCAGCAGCACCTTAATCCCCAGGTTTTCCAGCTCCCGGCGGGTTTCCGCCGGCAGGCCGGTATCGGTAACTACTGTATGTATCTTATCCCAGCGGGCAAAAGTATGGTAATAGACATGATTAAACTTACCGCTGTGAGCCACCAGGATAACCTCTCTGGCAGCATCCAGCATGGCTTGTTTAATCTCTGACTCCAGCATATTATTGGTGGATAACCCCCGCTCCAAGCTGACCCCGGTTGCCGCCAGAAACAGCTTATCGGCATTGAAGCCCGCAAAGCCGGCCCGGGCCAGCGGCCCTACCAGGGCGTTGGTAGTGCCCCGCACCTCGCCTCCGGCCACCAGCACAGTGATATCTTCCCTGCGGTTGGCCAGTTCAGAGGCAACGGGCAGGCAATTGGTGATAACCACACAGGATTTGTGAATAAACTGTGCTACGGCCAGCGTGGTTGTCCCGGCATCAAGAATAACGGTATCACCCTCTGCCACCAGGTCTGCTGCCAGGCGGCCAATGGCGGTTTTTTCCCGCTCAGCCTCTCCTAAACGGGAAATAAAACTGGCCAGGCCGGTTGTCGGCGGGTAAAGCGCCCGTCCGTGTTCGCGCTGCACCAGGCCCAGTGCGGCAAGAGCCTTTAAGTCCCGCCGAATGGTCATTTCGGATACTTCAAAATGCTGGGCCAATTCGGCCACCGTCAAATGGCCGCGTTCCTGCAGTAATAAACGAATCTTCTCCTGGCGCTCACCAATCATGCCGTTGCCTCCTGTTGAACCATGTGTGCTATAAAATGGCTACCGAACCCTGGTAAACAGCCCCCGAGAGAGCATCCACCGTTATGGTCTCGCCCTCTGAAATTTTTGTCAGGGCCTCGGCCGCTCCCACCACTGCCGGGATGCCAAAATGCAGGGCTGCAATGGCAGCGGGGGAGGTTAAACCGCCTTCTTCCACCACCAGCGCTCCGGCCCTGGCCGCCAGCGGCATAAAATCAGCATCGAGCGAGGCGGCCACTAAAATATCTCCCTTGTTAAAGGTTGCCGGGTCCGCTGAAGTAATCAAGCGGGCGGTGCCGGCATAGGACTGGCGGCCAATGCCCGCCCCCCTGGTTAAGATGTTGCCCACCACTTGTATCTTAATCATGTTGGTGGTGCCTGTTTGACCGGCCGGTACACCGGCGGTAATTACCACCAGATCGCCGGTTTGCACCAGCCGGTGCTGCAAGGCAGTGGTTACCGCCACCGCCATCACCTGATCTGTGCCGTCGCCGGCCGGAACCAGCAGCGGCTGTACCCCCCACTGCAAGGCCAACCGCCGGGCCGTGGCTGCAAAGGGTGTAGCAGCCACAATGGGACAGCGGGGTCGCTGCTTGGAAATCATGCGGGCAGTCAACCCGGAATGAGTAGGGGTTAAAATGGCCGCTGCCTGAAGATCTTCGGCGATGGTACAGCCGGCATGGCTGATTGCTTCTGTCACATTAATATGGGGACTTCTTTCCCGGCTCTGGTTGGCTAGTATAGTTTCTGTCCGTCGGGCAATTTTATCCATCATCATTACCGCTTCCACCGGGTATTTGCCGGCCGCGGTTTCGCCGGACAGCATGATGGCGTCCGCCCCGTCTAAAATGGCGTTGGCCACGTCACTGGCTTCCGCCCGGGTGGGGCGAGGCTGGCGAATCATTGAATCTAACATTTGGGTGGCCACAATTACCGGTTTGCCTAACAAGTTGCACTTTTTAATCATTTCCTTTTGCGCAATGGGTACTTCTTCTGCCGGAATTTCCACGCCCAAATCCCCCCGGGCCACCATCAGCCCGTCCGCCACTTGCAAGATGGCATCCAGGTTGGCCAAGCCTTCCCGGTTTTCAATTTTAGCAATAATTTGCACATCGGCTCCCGCTTCTTCTACAATACGTCGTACCGCCAGAACATCCGCCGCTTTGCGGACAAAGGAGGCAGCAATAAAATCAATACCCTGCGCCAGCCCAAAGCGGATGTCTGCTTCGTCTTTGGCGGTAACTGCCGGCAGTTGGATGGAAGCGCCGGGTACATTGACGCCCTTCTGAGATTTTAAAAGCCCGCCGCTAAGCACCACAGTGGTAATGCGTTCCGGCGCCACAGCGGTAACTTCCAGTTCCATTTGCCCGTCATCAATCAAGATACGGGTGCCCGGCTCCACTTCCCGCCATAACTCTGCATAGGTAATGCTGACCCGCTCAGGTGAGCCGGGCGCCGGGTCGCTGTCCAGCACAAAAGTAGCGCCGCTGTTCAGGTAAACCCCCTGTTCAGGAACCATACCGGTACGAATTTCCGGCCCTTTGGTATCAAGAATAATGGCCAGATGCTTGCCCATCCGGGCAGCCTCTTGCCGCAGCACGGCGATGCGCCTGCCGTGCTCCTGGTGGGTGCCATGGGAAAAGTTCAGCCTTGCTACATCCATGCCCGCCGCCAGCAGCCGCTTTACCTGCTCGCTGTTTTCGCTGGCCGGGCCAATGGTGCATACAATTTTGGTTTTTCTCATCCGCCGTGTCCTCCCCGCGGTTAATTACTTACCACTGGCATGTTTAAATAAACTTATAATTGTTTATATGAACAATATATTCTGTGCAAATAATCACATTCCTGCTGTAATATTTGTTTTTATAAACATTTTTTTAAAAATTAACTTAATTCGGGGGTTAACCAGGCCCCCGGCACACAGGCCTCGGCCAGCACCTGCAGGGGGTGGTAGACCATTGCACCGGTCAAATGGCGGATTTGCAATTGACACATGCCGCACTCAGTAATAACCTGCTCAACCCCCGATTCCTGCACGGCACGCTTAACATTGTCGCCAATAGCCTGGCTGACGGGGTATTTTTCTTTTTTAAAGCCATAGGTACCTGACAGGCCGCAGCAGCCTGCATCCAGATCCACCACCTGCAAACCGGGAATTAATTGCAGGAGGGCCTGGGACGGCACGCCGCAGCCGGCTGCTTTTAAGTGGCAGGGCTGATGATAACCAAAGCGCAGGGGCAGTTCTTGAAAAGATACAGCCAGCTCCCCTTGCTGCTTTAACTGACTTAAAAAGACAAAGGCGTCCGTTAATTTTTCTTGCAGGGGGCGGCTGTCTAACTGAAAAAGTTCACTGTATTCCTGGCCCAGAGTAAGATAGCAGCTGGGGCAGGTGGTAATTACCTGATAACCCCGGTCAACATATTCCAGCAGCCTGGCCAGGTTTTTTGCTGCTTTCGCCCTGGCTTCAGCAAGCAAGCCGTTAGCTGTCAGGGGCAAGCCGCAGCAGTCAAAATCAGCCACTTCCAGCCGGATATTGTTGTGGGCCAGAACCGCCGCCAGGGCCAATCCCACCCGGGGATTATTGTAATTGACATAGCAGCCCGGGTAGTACAAGACTTTTCTCGAGCTGCCACGAACATGAACAGGCTTATATAATTGCCGAAAGGTTTTGCCGGCATAGCGGGGCATGGTCATCCGGCTGCTGATGCCCAGGGTTTTTTCTGCCAGCAGGCGGAACGGCTGCCAGCCGGTTAGCCGGTTGACCAGCCAGGGAGCCAGCCGGGCCGCCCTGCCCATGCGGTCTACCCCGGCCAGCAGCTTATCCCGCAGGGGAGCACCGTGCAGGGACACATAGGCTCCCTTGGCCCGGCAATTCATGGCTGATATGGCCACGCCCGAAGGACAAACCACATCACAGTTTTTACAATTGGTGCAATAGCCAATGGACGGATGCACCGCCGCCGGGTCCTCTAGCCGGAATCGCTCCAGATCCGGCCCGTTTTGCTTGGGGCCGGCAAATTTATCTGTTACCCGGGCCACCGGGCAATGAGACACACAGATCGAGCATTTTATACAGTTATCCAGCGCATAACGGTTTTCACTCACCTAAAACACCTCCCCGGCCAGCTTGCCGGCCTTGTATCCTGAAGCCACCGCCACTCCGTTGCCGCACTTTTCGACAGAGTGGTTGCTGCCGGCCAGGTTGGCGCCGGTAACCAGCACATTTTCCAGAATCACCCGGCCCGCGTCGTCCACCGGTTGCAAATTATCATTCACGTTGATGCCCATTTGATTAAACAGGTGACCCTCCAGTGACAGGAAATCCCTGGCCGACCATTTACCTGACCGGCCGGCCACCGGCAGGCGAAAAATGCTTTCCCAAGCCTGCCCCGGTTCAGCCCAAAGCCCGCCGCCGAGAAACGATCCGGTAGCCAGCACTACGGTCTTGGCAGCTATGTTGATGGTTTTACCGGCACCGCCGGCCAATACCTCGCTGCAGCGCTTGCCCGTCAGCCGGGCCCCGCTCACCGTACAGCCCAGCAGCACTTCCACACCTCGCTGCTTCAGGTGATGCAGCAGCATTTGCTGCAGCCTTTGGCCGGGCAAAGCCGGCGGAATGTTGGTTACTTCATAAGCCCGGTGTCCCAGTAATTGGCTTAAACGTTGAAGCACCCGGGTATCCCAGCGTTCCCCGCAAACGGGCGGCAGCAGCAAAACGGCTTCCGGCTGCAAACCGGGTTTGATTTGCGCCGCCACATCGGCCAGCCGCGCCGGGTCTTCTAAACGGTGCGCCAGCGTGCCGGGGCTGAGTTCGCCGCCGCCGGCGCTAACCATGGCAGTGTTGACCCGGCAGTTTGTTTTTAACAGGCCGGACTTGCTTATATTAGCCGCCAATACATGGGGGTAAAAATCTTTCAGTTCCTCAAAACCCACCACCAGAATGTGGTCAGCCTGCTGCAAATTGTCGGCAGCCATGCCGGCGGGCGCCAGATAAGTGGGCCGCCAGGTGCCTAGGGCAGTAGGCAGCAACCGGTTGCCTGCCGGAGGGGCCAAGTACTGGTTTCCGTTCTTTTGGCAAAGCTGTTGAAAAAAAAGCAGGCTTTCCTTTAGTACATCCTGCAACCTGGCATAGGGATGCTGCGGTCTGACTGCACATAACCGGGCTATGTCCTGCCAGGGATCCTGGCTTACCCGGTACGGGTCATCCAGGCTATAGCCCCAGAGATCAATGCAGCCGGAGGACAGCCCCAGCGCTCCCATACCTTTGGCCGCCAGCGTTACTTTTTTACCGTCTTCCACCGCTTTGGCAGCGGCCATTAATCCGGACAAGCCGGCTCCAATAACTAAGACATCTGCATACTTGTTCATTACCTCATTCTCTCCATTGCCAATAATGTGCAATAAATGCCGGTGGAAAGCTGGGCTTCCCGCAGTTGCTGGCCCCATAGCACCGGCCGCATGCCTCGCCAGCGTTTTTGCAGAAACTTATTTAAGTATTCCCGGTGATCGCCGGCAAACCGGGGATAAGCACTTAATACACCCAGGGCCCGGTAACCGCAAAAGGTGCCCTGGCAGGTGCCCATGCCCATGCGGGTCTTGCGGCGGATGTCGCCCAGGGTAAAGCTGTCACCGCTGTGGGCCGCCAGTTCAATTTCTGCCAGGCTGACCACTTCGCACTCGCAAAGAATTTTGCCTTTATCAGGCTGTTTTTCCACCGCTTCCACCAGCCGGGCAAAATTATCTCCCAATCTGTCAGCTGCTTTTTTCGCCCCCGGAACACCAAAAACTTTTTTGCCCCGTTCCAGCAATTCCGGCGGCACCGGCGCGGTCAGGGGTTCCCGGGCTGTCCGGCAGGGAGCCTGAACGCCCAGCTGGCCGGCCACCAGATCAACGGTTTTTTCCGCCATCAGGCGGAAGGTGGTAAATTTGCCGCCCACAATGCTGACCATACCGGTTAAGCCGTCCCGCTGCCGGTGATCCAGCAGGGCAAAGTTGCGAGTTACCGACCGGCCGCCGGCAGCACCGTTTTCCTGGTACAGCGGCCTGACGCCGGCAAAGGCCCTGATCAACCGGTAGTCAGCCAATTCCGGCATCATTTCCTGGCCAATTTTAATAAGCTCCAGCACTTCCTGGTAACCCGGTTTTGTGCAACCGGGATCATCTACCGTGGCGGAAGTGGTCCCCAGGATCGTAATGGTGCCATGGGGTACAAAAATATCCCCGTCCCCCGGCGGCCGCAGGCGGTTTACCACCATATTGGTCAGTCGATGATTGTAGGCCACCAGGGTACCCTTATCCTTAATAACCGGTACCGTCAGGCCGGCCATGGCGGCAACCTCGCCGCCCCAGGGACCCGCAGCGTTAATTACCATTTCGCATTCAACATTTGTGGTTTGACCGTTAAGTTGGTTAACCAGGGTTACCCCGGTAACCCTGCCGTTTTTTTGATGAATAGCCGTTACCCGGTGATAGGTTAAAACCCTGGCACCATCCCGCCGGGCGGCATGAACATTGCTCCAGAGAATGCGAAAACCGTCCACTGCACAGTCCGGCACACGAAAAGCCCTGCAAATTTCCCGGGATAAAACCGGATTTTGCCTGACCAGTTCCTTTACGTCCACTTCCTGGCAGTCAATACCCGCCTGCGCGCAGGCGGCAATCCACCGTTCTGTGTACTGCGGGTCATCCTCCGGCAGCTGGACAAACAAACCACCTGTTTCTTCTACACAATTTGGCGCAATACGGCGCAAAATCATATTTTCTTCGATACATTCCCTGGCCGCCTCTTGATCCTTAACGGCATAACGGGCACCGCTGTGCAACAACCCGTGAAAGCGGGAACTGGTACCGTGGGCTAAATCCCCCTGTTCCACCAGCAGCGCCGGTATCCCCCTCTGGGCTAAGTCCCGCAGGATACCTGTACCGGTGGCACCGCCGCCAATTACTACGACCCGCACATGTTCTGTCGCCATCTTCAATCCCCCTTGACACAACAAATAAATGGCAAAAAAGCCACACAATACAGGCGGGGTTCCTGTTATTGTGTGGCTTTCTCCATCTCTCAAGCCGCTATCAAATTAGTCTTCAACAGCCCAATCCATACTGCGTTTAACCGCCCGCTGCCAACCGTTGTAAAGTTTATTTCTGGCAACCTCATCCATCCGGCACTCAAAGCGGCGATCCAGCTGCCAGCGGTCGGCCAGCTCTTCCTTGCTTTGCCAGAAGCCCACTGCCAACCCGGCCAGGTAGGCCGCACCCATGGCGGTGGTTTCAATTACTTTTGGCCGTTCCACCGGCACACCAAGAATATCAGCCTGGAACTGCATGAGCAGGTTGTTGGCTACCGCACCGCCGTCTACTTTCAGGGCCTGCAGCTTAATATTGGAATCCGCCTCCATGGCCCCCAGCACATCTTTGGTTTGGTAAGCCAGGGAATCCAGGGCCGCCCGAATAATATGCTCTTTGGTGGTGCCCCGGGTCAGGCCCACAATGGCACCTCTGGCCCGCATATCCCAGTAAGGTGCGCCCAGCCCGGCAAAGGCCGGCACCAGGTAAACGCCGTCGGTATCAGGCACTTTGCTGGCAAAGTATTCGGAGTCCGGCGCTGCTTCCAGTATCTTCAAGCCATCCCGCAGCCATTGGATAGCTGCCCCGGCAATGAAGATACTGCCCTCCAGGGCATATTCCACCTTGCCGTCCAGGCCCCAGGCGATGGTGGTCAACAGGCCGTTTTGGGAATCATACAGTTGGTCGCCGGTATTCATGAGCATAAAGCAACCGGTACCGTAGGTGTTTTTAGCCACGCCCGGTTGATAGCAAGCCTGGCCAAACAGCGCTGCCTGTTGGTCCCCGGCCACCCCGGCAATGGGCACCGCATGACCCAGGAAGTTTTTCGGATCGGTTTCGCCGTACACCTCACTGGAAGGCCGCACTTCCGGCAACATGCCGGCCGGTACGCCCAGTTCCCGCAGCAGTTCTTCATCCCAGCGCAGTTCCCTAATATTATACATCAGGGTACGGGAAGCGTTGGAATAATCGGTTACATGCACCTTGCCCCCGGTCAGATTCCAGATCAACCAGGTATCCATGGTGCCAAAGAGCAGTTGCCCTTGTTCGGCCTTTTGCCGGGCACCTGCCACGTTGTCTAAAATCCACTTAACTTTGGTGCCGGAGAAGTAAGCATCTACCACCAGGCCGGTTTTGCTGCGGAAAACCGGTTCCAACCCTTTAGCCTTCAACTCGTCGCAGATACCGGCGGTGCGGCGGCACTGCCAGACGATGGCGTTATACACCGGTTTGCCGGTGGTTTTATCCCAAACCACCGTGGTTTCCCGCTGGTTGGTAATGCCGATGGCGGCAATTTCCGCCGGGTTAATACCGGTTTTGGCAATAACTTCGGCAATCACACCGTACTGGGTGCTCCAAATTTCTTCTGCATCATGTTCCACCCAGCCGGCTTTCGGATAAATTTGTGTAAATTCCTTCTGGGCCACCCCTTTAATATTGCTGTCACGGTCGAACAAAATGGCACGGCAGCTGGTGGTTCCCTGGTCCAGGGCTAAGACATATTTCTTTTCCATCATGCAACCTCCCTGTTAATTGTATTTTTTTGCGCCATTGCAGTTAAGAGCAGCAACCACCGGGCAGACTTTATGCCCCGAAGAAAGTTTTATAGAACAGCGCTCCCAGCACACCGCCGATGATGGGGCCTACCACCGGCACCCAGGCATAGCTCCAATCCGAATCACCTTTGCCGGCAATCGGCAACACAAAGTGAGCAATGCGAGGCCCCAGGTCACGGGCCGGGTTAATGGCATAGCCGGTGGTACCTCCCAGCGAAAGACCGATGGCCACAATGAGAATGCCTACAATAAAGGGATTTAAACCTTCGGCAAACTTGTTGGCGCCGATAGACAGGATACCCAGCACCAGCACAAAGGTACCAATAATTTCACTGAGCAGGTTAGCCCCGTAGCTGCGAATAGCCGGGCCGGTGCTGAACACAGCCAGCTTGGCCGCCTTGTCATCACTGGCCGCCCAGTGGGGCAAATAATGCAGCCAGACCACCACTGCCCCTAAAAAGGCACCGATCATCTGTCCGGCTATATAAGTGGGCACTTGCGCCCAGGGAAAGCTGCCGATGGTGGCCAGGGCAACGGTTACCGCCGGGTTTAAATGGGCGCCGCTGATGGAACCCACCGCATAAACAGCCACCGCAACCCCAAATCCCCAGCCACAGGTAATAACTATCCAACCGCCGTTTTCGGACTTGGATTTTTTCAGCACACAACCGGCCACCACCCCGCCGCCGAAAATAATCAGCAGCATGGTTCCTATAATTTCAGCCAAAAAAGCAGACATATCATACTCCCCCGTTATAAATTAATTAATTTAGTTGGTTTTAAGCATCATACCAAGTTGTCTACACTTAATTTAATCGCAAAAAGCAACTTGTTCCACTGGATATTACGGCCTGCAGGCAGTTGAGATAAAACCCCGTCTTACCTCCTTTCAAAAAAACTACCCGCAACAAATATTCTTGAAAGAATATTCGCCCCGGGCCCTCTCCTTTTCTCCTGGCCAGAAGGAGCAAAAATAAAAACCCCTTTAAGGCATTTTGCATTAAATGCCTGACAGGGGTTATCTCCAAAACTCCTAACCACATATCAAGTTTTTGCGTGACTATTTTATATTTTTTTATATTTCTGCACCTAATACAAAATTCCTGCTGCCTTGTTAAAAAATATTTTAGGTCTTGTTAATATTAGCTATTTCACGCACAATATTATAATCCTCATCCCTTGCTTTAATAAACCCTTGAATCGAAGTGTTCAGCAAAACTCTTTGTCCCTCACTGCTATCTGCCAAGGTAAGTAAAATATGTTGAACTTTTTTCAATAAATTTTTATCAAAAGAAGTGTGAACTGCCAGACAATCCTTTGGTATAGGCGGCGTTTCAGCTAAGTAAACCATTCTTTCCACCGGCAAACCCCGTTTTTTTGCTTCATCAATTGCCTCTGTGTAGGTTGCACCGGCTGTTACCGCTCCGGAAAGGACTGCATCAATCACCCGGCTATGAGTACCAAGGAAGATGCATTCCCCCAATTGTTGATCCGGATCAACTCCCTGTTGACGCAACAGCAACCGTGGATAAGCATAACCCGAAGCAGACTTTGGATCAACAAAAGCAATTCTTTTTCCTTTTAGTTCAGCCAGGGAAGTAATTCCTGTTTCTTTAGTGGTTACAATATATCCCTTATAAGAAGATGCTCCATTAACAATCGGCGTGGCCAGAGGAATAATTTTCTGCTTAGCCGAAGCATTTACATATGCTAACGGAGAAAACCAGCCCACATCAATAATTCGGTCATGCAAACTATCCGCTAAAGCATTATAGTCAGCAGCTATAATGATTCTCGGTTGATAACCCAGGTTGTTGCAAAGAGCATTTATAACCGGCAGATAAAGTTCTCTGATCGTATCCGGGCTCATGGCTGGATTAATGCCAAATAACAGTTCTTTTCTTCCTTTATAGCAGACTGCTTCCTTTTGTACTAAGTATATATTGTTGCTTATTTTATCAATTAATTGATGGAGATATTCATGATGTCTTTGTTGATTCGCTACAACTTGCTGTACCTGCTTGGTAGATGCAGAAATATTGGTAAACACTTGCGCAATATCTTCTGTGGCAAGGGCTTGTTTGGTTGCCCCTTCAAATAATTCAGAATTTAAAGTGGTTATTTCTTCGAACACGCCCACTAACTCAGCAAATGTTTTGCCGCACTGTTTTATCTTTGAACCAACCTGATTTAATTTGTTTGCACTGTCTTGCGCACCGGTAGCCACTTCATAAATCCCTGCCGTAACTTGTTCAGATGTTTGTTGGATGCTCCTGGCAGACATCGCGCTTACATCTGCCAGTTTTTTTATTTCATCCGCCACAACTGCAAAACCTTTGCCGGCCAAACCAACCCGGGCGGCTTCAATGGCTGCATTGAGAGCCAATAAATTAGTCTGTCGCGCAATATCTCTGACCTCACCAACAAAACGGGCAATATGTTCAGAAAGATTTTGCAATTTTTCAGCTGAGTTAGCGAAAATTTTCATCTCGTAAACTATTGCCAACAACTCTTTTTCTATTTCATGAATGTACAAGTTATTGGTCTGGGCTTTTGTAAGAGCTGCCGTACAATTTCCTGCAACTTTTTGGGCCAGTTCTTCCACAGCCTTCGCAACACCTGATATTTCTTGCAAACCTGATACGCCGGAGATTATTTCCTGGTTGTTATCATTAACTGTTTTTACAATGCTTTTAACAGCTTCATAGTTTTCTTGCACCGTCCATTTAACTTGGTAGGCATCAAATCCTAATTTCTCTGCCAGCAATAACAGTTCATTGCTTTGATCAGGCAAAGCATCAGCCTTTGTTTTTAATTTAAACATAAAATCCCCCCAGCAATAAACCATTAAACAAAATAACAAAACAAACAAAAAAACGGCCAGCGTACATATAACACGCACCAAATGGCCGTTTCCCTTCGACAAATTTAACTATCAGAGCACGGAAAACATCGCAGCAAAATAACTTCCCCAAAGGAAACTGCCGTACGGTTTTCTCCGTTTACTCTGACCGCACTATCAAATTATTTTTAGCTTACATTAATACTATTCGTGACTTTTTTTATTTTCCTCTTGGTAAATTATAAATTTTTTAAAATTATTTATTTTTCAATCAATAAGCACTCATTAAACATTTACGTTCCAGAGAAACCGCAAGCTGGTGCTGATAGCGTCAAACCCTTTGTCCAGCGCCTCGCGCAAATCCTCCTCCGTTTTTAAAAGCCCGCCGCCTAAAACAGGCAGGCCCAGAGCTTTCTTCATATCGCTAATAACATATGAAGGGATAGTAGCCGGCAATATTTCCACTGCATGAGGTTTGATGTTTTCGGCAACCTTAATGGCAGTTTTAACCGATTCTGAATCTACAATAAATACACGCTGTATTACATAAAGGCCTTCTTCTCTGGCGTATTTTACCAGGTTGCCTTTTGTTGTCACAATGCCATGAACGCCCATACGTTTGAGCAAATGAATTCCTGCCCGGTCTTTGCCAATTCCTTCTAATAAATCTATATGAATAAATAACAGCTTGCTTGTCGTCCGCACCCTTTTGACTACCGGTGGCAAAGAGTTTATATCGCCACCTAAAAGAAAGATTGCGTTTATATTGGGATGCCTTAATACTTCTTCCATGTCATCCAGCCGCCTGACTGCTGCTGCCACAGGCTTATTTAATAATATCTTGATTAATGATTCCATGCTTATTGCCTCCTGTTGCCCACAGCGAAGCCACTGTTCGGTCAAATGCCCGAGTCTTTAGCCACAGTCCTGGTTCCGGGTTGATCTCTTGTAAGCCACGTTCGATAATGCTTACTGTTTGCTCAATTGACGGGACTCGCGGACGGTGAATATCTTATACGCCAAGACTCATTCCATTATTACATGCATAATCAGTAAGTAGACCGGCACCGCAAGAAACGGCGCCGGTTTGTTATTTTTAATTACTCTAAAACAACCCTACCGTACGGCCCTGTTCGTCTATGTCCACCTGGTGGGCCGCCGGTTTTGAGCCCAACCCGGGCATGGTCCGCATGGCACCGGCCAGCGGATACAGGAAACCGGCCCCAACCGAAGCCCGGATGTCCCGGATGGGGAACAGATAGTTGTGCGGCAACCCCTTGCGGGCTGGGTCGTGGCTGACAGAAAGGTGGGTTTTGGCCATGCAAATAGGCAACCGTCCCAGGCCAAGTTCCTCAAATTGCTTAATTTTTCTTTCCGCCAAAGGTTCATAGATCACGCCGTCCGCATTATAAACCTTGGTGGCAAGAATCTCAATTTTTTCTTTAATACTAAGGTGATCCGGATAAAGCAGTTGGAAATCAGCGGGTTTTTCGCAGGCAGCAACCACTGCTTCGGCCAGCTCCACAGCTCCTTCCCCGCCATCCGCCCAAACGGTAATGGGATAAGCGCCCAGAGCCCCTGCCTCCAAAGCCTTTTGCCGCACCAACGCCACCTCCGCATCCGTGTCAGTGGAAAAGCGGTTAATGGACACCACTACCGGTACCCCGAAGTAACCGGCCACTTTAATATGGTGCGCCAGGTTGGCACAACCCTGGGCCAGCGCCGGCAGGTTCTCCCGGGTCAGTTCTGCCGGCAGGGGTTTGCCGGCCACCACATGGCCAAGTCCGCCATGCATCTTTAAAGCCCGGATAGTGCAGGTAATCACCACGCAGCTGGGCCGCAGGCCGGATTGGCGGCATTTGATATTCATAAATTTTTCCATGCCCAGGTCAGAACCGAAACCGCTTTCAGTTACTACATAATCGGCCAGCCGAAGGGCAATTTTGTCCGCCAGTACCGAGTTGTTGCCATGGGCGATATTGGCAAAAGGCCCTGCATGCATGATGCAGGCTTGTCCCTCCAGGGTTTGCACCAGGTTGGGTTTCAGGGCTTCCTTCATGATGACCGTCATGGCCCCGGCCGCCTTGAGGTCTTCGGCGGTGACCGGTTTGCCCTCATAAGTATAGGCAACTACAATGCGGCCCAGGCGCCGGCGCAAGTCATGCAGGTTTTCAGCCAGCGCCAAAATAGCCATTACCTCTGAGGCCACCGCCATGTCAAAGCCGGTCTGGCGGGGGTAGCCGTTCTCTTTGCCGCCCAGACCGATGACAATATCCCGCAGAGCCCGGTCGTTGGTATCCAATACCCGGTTCCACATAACTGTCATCGGGTCGATATTAAGGGGATTGCCCAGCAGGATGGAAGTGTCAATCATGGCCGCCAGCAGGTTGTTGGCAGCCTGTACCGCATGAATATCGCCGGTAAAGTGTATATTAATATCTTCCATCGGCACCACCTGGGCATAGCCGCCGCCGGCCGCCCCGCCCTTAATGCCAAAAACCGGGCCCATGGAAGGCTGACGCAGGGTAGTAATAACTCTTTTGCCTATTTTACCCAAGCCCTGAGTTAAGCCTATGGTGGTTACCGTTTTGCCTTCTCCCAGGGGCGTCGGCGTGATGGCGGTAACATCAATTAATTTGCCCTGGGGCCTGTCTTGAAACTTGTGCAAGACATCCAGTTTAATCTTGGCCTTATACTTGCCGTACAGGTCAATATCATCTTCCCCCAGACCGATGCCGGCTGCCACCTCGCTGATGGGCAGCATTTGATGGGCCTGAGCTATCTCTAAATCGCTGGGAACATGCTTCAACTTGTCCAACCCCCTCACGTCATCCTTGATTGCTTATAAAATAAAAGAAAGGCCGCCCGGCTGCCTATTGAGCCAGTCTTTATGCTGACGGCTTATCGGGAGAGCTTGCTTTCTACCTTTTGCAGGAATTTTTCCAGGTTAATTATAAAACGTTCATGGGTACCTTCACCAACCGGACCGGTTTCATCCGTTGCCTCCACCCTGAAAACCAGCCGTTTGCCGTCAATTTCCGTGAGGGTTGCCCTAGCTACCACCCGCATACCCACCGGCGTGGCAGCAGTATGTTTAACGTTTACCAGGGTACCTACGGTGGTTTGTCCCGCCGGCAGGCATTGGTCGGCCAGTTCCAGCGCCGCCTTCTCCATCAAGCCAATCATGGCCGGGGTGGCAAACACGCGTACCCCGCCGCTGCCATAGGCTATGGCGGTCTGATTTTCTGTTACTGTGGTGCTTGTTTCATGGCACATGCCTACTGTCAGTTCCACCTATCCATCCTCCTGTGGTATTTTTGCAAGCCTATACATCCTTACTATTATATCCAAAACAAAAATCTCCGGTTGTCTTTGAAACACAAACAGCCGGCAACATTTAAACCGGCCAGGGTTTGGACATTGCCTGTGGTTTATCATCCCCTTTAGCTCCGGTCTGTGCACCGACAGCACTGAGGTTCGCCCCGTTTGCCAGGGGGGCTGCCGGTGCTTCGACAAGTGCTGACAGGGGATCATAAAACCACTTTGGCCAGCCGGCTTTTACCGGAGAAATAATCTCTATAGCTTATTCGTAAATCCAGGCATCAATGGCCCGCCCGTAATCCACCAGTTCCTCCGGCCGGAAGAACAAGGCAATTTCCCTCTCGGCACTGGCCGGCGAATCTGAGCCGTGAATAACATTGCGCCCCACATCCACTCCGTAGGTTGCACGAATGGTGCCGGGTGCGGCTTTTAGAGGGTTGGTTGCTCCCATCATTTCACGGGCGGTTGCCACCACATCCTTGCCTTCCACTGCCATCGCCACCACCGGGCCGGACGTAATAAAGTCAACCAGTCCCTGGAAAAAGGGCTTGCCTGCGTGTTCCCCGTAATGCTTTTCTGCCAGCTCACGGGTAATTTGCATCATCTTCAAACCGACAATTTTGTAGCCCCTTTGCTCAAAGCGGCTGATAATTTGACCAACCAGTCCCCGTTGAACTCCGTCGGGTTTGACCATTAAATAAGTGCGTTCCATATTATCCTCCTCCTGATACAAAAGAGGTGTGCCGGCTATGCGGCACACTCTTTAGTCGATAAATTATTCTGTCAATCCCCGGCTGTCAACGTTTGGCATAATACATGCCTGTTATGCCATAACCGGTTTTTCCAAACCGGATTCCCGCATTAATTGAGCAAATTCTTCCGCTTCAATGGTTTCTTTTTCCATCAATACCCCGGCAATTTTGTCCAAGGTATCCCTGTGTTTCGTCAACAAATCTTTCGCTTTACCGTAGGCCTGGTCAATCATCTTGCGCACTTCCCGGTCAATGGCGTAGGCCACTTCTTCGGAGTAATTGCGGTCACGGGCAATATCCCGGCCCAGGAACGGGGTATCTTGCTTATGCCCCAGGGTGAGGGGCCCCAGCTCCTCGCTCATGCCGTATTCCATAATCATGCGGCGGACAATGCCGGTGGCCCGCTCCAGGTCATTTTGGGCGCCGGTGCTGATTTCTTTCAGCACCACATCTTCCGCAACCCGACCGCCCAGCAGCATGACTACCTGATCCAGCAACATGGATTTGGTCATGTAATAACGGTCTTCTTTGGGCAGCAACAATGTATAGCCGCCCGCCCGACCCCGGGGAATAATAGAAACCTTATGCACCGGGTCTGTATTGGGCAACAGGTAGCCCACCAGGGCATGGCCTGCTTCATGATATGAAACCAAGCGTTTTTCCTTTTCGGAAATTACTTTAGATTTTTTCTCCGGACCGGCAATAACTCTTTCAATCGAGTCTTCCAGTTCCCGCATGCCAATTTTGTTCTTGCCGGAACGGGCAGCCAGCAGGGCCGCCTCGTTCATTAAATTGGCCAGATCTGCACCGGTAAAACCCGGTGTCCGGCGGGCCAGCACTTCTAAATTTACATCTTCCTCCAATGGTTTGCCGCGGGCATGCACCTTAAGAATTTCTTCTCTGCCCTTAACATCCGGCTGGTCCACCACAACTTGCCGGTCAAAGCGACCGGGTCGCAGCAAGGCCGGATCCAGAATATCCGGACGGTTGGTAGCCGCCACAATAATAATGCCCTCGTTAGGATTAAACCCATCCATTTCTACCAGCAGTTGGTTAAGGGTTTGTTCCCGCTCGTCATGGCCGCCGCCCAGACCGGCGCCCCGCTGACGGCCAACGGCGTCGATTTCATCTATAAATACAATACAGGGAGCATTTTTTTTGGCTTGTTCAAACAAATCACGCACCCGGGAAGCACCTACACCCACGAACATTTCCACAAAATCAGAACCGGAAATGGAAAAGAAAGGCACTCCCGCTTCACCTGCCACCGCCCTGGCCAGCAGAGTTTTACCGGTGCCGGGAGGCCCGAATAACAGCACTCCTTTAGGTATTTTGGCACCGATTTCGTTAAATTTTTTAGGATTTTTCAAATAATCTACAATTTCAGCCAGTTCTTCCTTTACTTCGTCCGCTCCCGCCACATCTTCAAAAGTTACTTTTCTCTTTTCGTCCGTATGCAGCTTGGCTTTGCTTTTGCCGAAGGACATTACCCGGTTGCCGCCGCCCTGGCTCTGCTGCATCATAAAGAAGAACAGCGCCACAAAAATAAGAATGGGCAGCATAGTTGTTAACAGACCGGTCCACCAGGAAGGCTCCGGCGGGGGAACTTGTTTAAACTGGACATTTTTTTCCATCAGCAAAGGAATTAAGGACTGATCCAAAATAGGCCCGTTGGTTTGAAAATCCCGGCCGTCTTTAAACTTGCCGATAATCATGTTGGTTGATTTATCGGTGGTCATTTCAACATATTGAATTTTATTTTGTCCTAATGCGGTAATAAATTCGTCATACCGCAGTGGCACAACCGCGTTTTTCTTTTCCCCTGTAAACTGGATTAAAAAAATAATAACCAGCACAATTAAAAGATAGATGCTAAGGTTTTTCAGAACCTTATTCAAAAAATGTCACTCCTCCCTGTCAAGCCCAGTCCCAACATAATCAATATTTTACCACAAGAGCTAGTTGTTATCAATTTATGTATTACTATGATGCCCATTTTCCAATCGCAATAGAATTATTTTTTCAGTTGTCTCACTGATTCCTACGCCGTCGGCCAGGCGAATACCGGCCACCCATAAAATCCTGCCCGTTTTTTGCTCCACCACCAGCGGAATGCTGTCCCGCCGGTGTCTGGGTATCTTAAGGTCAATAAGTATTTTTTTTAGTTTAACCGGCTTGCCTAGTCCAAAGGGCACCAGCACATCACCCTCCTGCCTGAATCTGACGGCCAGAGGCAGGGTTACTTGGGCATAGTCCAGCACCGCCTGGTGGGCGGGCAGCTCCCGGGGGTTGCCTGTAAAATCCTGCCGCCTGAGCAACAGGCTGGTTATGGTGCTGCCGGATGCGGTCGCCACGCTGCCGGGAACCGGCAGGGGATAAACAGGCAGGTTAAGGGAATTACGGCCGTACTCCTTCAACAAGGTTAGCCTGTCATAGGTCAAGCGAACAGTAATGCCGGCGGGCAGTTCCCAGTGCCGCTGCGGCCCCCCTCCCGGCAACTGTGCCAACAACCGTTCAACATGGTCATAGGTTAGATCCTGTTTAGAGCCCCGGATCTCCTGCCAGGCCAGCCTGATAATCCGCCGGGCCAGGGCAACCGGTTGCCGGGCCAGTTCTCCCCGGGCCAGTTCTAAACGGCGGCTGTTCCGGGTAAGCAAAACCTGTCTGTAGGCCTGTTCAGCCAAATGTTCCATGAATTCATCCTCGGTGCGCAGCTGTTCAGCCGTACGCACCAAAATATTTACCAGCCCGGGTGAATACTCCCGTTCCAGCAGAGGTATCAAAACATGCCTGATTTTATTTCTCCGGTAGGCCGTTTTTAAATTAGAACTATCCGTCCGGAAACCGATTCGCTGCCTGTGGCAATACTGCTCAATCTCTTGCCGCCGCAGGCTTAGCAGGGGGCGTATGATAAGATTGTCCCGTACCGGCGGGATACCTGCTAACCCCCCGGCACCCGCACCGCGCAACAGATTCAGCAAAACCGACTCTGCTTGGTCGTCAGCCTGGTGAGCCAGGGCAATCTTTTGCCCCCCGGCGGCCTGCAGAACTTCGTAAAAAAACCGGTAGCGTACTTCTCTGGCTGCTACCTGGGCAGATAAATGCTTTTGCCTGGCATAGCCCGGGACATCGCGTTCCTCGATGGTGCACGGTATACCCCAGTTGGAGCATAATTGCCTGACAAACAGGGCATCCTGCCGGGCTTCTTCCCCCCGGAACCGGTGATTCAAGTGAGCTGCGTGCAGTTTTATGCCCAACTCCCCCGCCAAAGTATGCAGGATATGCAACAGCGCCACTGAATCCGGCCCGCCGGAAACTCCCACAACAATCAATTGTCCCGGCTCAATCATGTTATGCCGGGCAATTTCTTGGCGAACCTTATCCAACACCTCCATGGGCGATCTCCTACCTCATTTCTGTATGTTTAGTAAGTTCAACACAGTGCAACAATTTCCTTCCCCGCAACATAAACCGCCGCTAAGTTTAGTCTGCAACCGTCCGGTTAAGGGAGGTACAAAGCTGTGAAGGGTGACTGAAAGTCACCCCCCGGAGTGTCGCCAAACATTATCGGTGGTTTATGATCCCCTTTGGCTCCGGTCTACGCACCGACAGCACTATGATTCGCTCCGGTCGCCCTTGGGGTCGCCTCAAACGGGCCATCCTGGCCCGGTTCGGCTGGCGCCCACATCCTGTGGGCGCCCCCCCCAATGGCTCCTTTCGCTCATCAAGTGCTGTTACCGGTGCTTCGACAAGTCGCCGGCAGGGGATCATAAAACCACCTCACTTTGTTTCACAACCTTTGTCTACAGTCTGGGATGACTAAAAGTCACCCCGGTATCAACAATATTTTCGTTTATTATCTCTGCCATGCCGGCTAAAAATTATCCCCCTCTTGTAGGCGGGCGGTGATAACTGCCATGTCGTCCGGTATGCCGCCCCCGGCAGCACTGCAGGCTGCCTGCAAAATCCTCTCGGCAGCTTCTTGTGCCCCAACCTGGCCAAGCCCCTGCACTATCCCGCTCATCCACCGGTCTTGATCCGCATCACTGCCCCGGTAAGCATCCAACACACCGTCACTGACCATCACCAGCAGATCCCCTGCAGCCAGCGTCCGGTTAATGGCTGCAAACTGCAAATTCTCTACAACGCCCACCGGCAGTGAATTGGCTTTGACAACGGTTACCCGGCGTCCCCGTAAAATATAACTGGGTACTGCACCAATTTTAAGGAAAGAAGCATGTCCGGTATACAGATCCACCACCGTCAGGTCAACCGTAGAAAAGGTTTCTTCCGCCGAGCGCAGCATCATAATGGAGTTGACGGTTTTAACAGCCAGGTCCTGGCCAAAACCCGATTCCAACAAATGCTCCAACAAAGAAATAATGGTACCGCTTTCTTTGGCTGCCTTAACGCCTGTTCCCATCCCGTCCGATAGCAACAGGGCCATTCGTCCCTCCTTCAGTTGCAAGACGGCATGACTGTCGCCGCACACAGCCTGGCCGTCTTTAGCCACTTTGGCCACACCGACCGACAAAATATACTTCAGGGCGGGATATAGCTTAAAGCTGCATTTATCCTCCCCTTCCTTTAATTGGCAGTTGGTGCTGGCTACATTAAAGTTTCTGCCTACCACCTTTGACACCACCGGGGCAACCGTAAAACGGCATGCCATTTCACCATGGCAAGCTTGTTTTACCACGCCCACCTCCATCAAGCCGTCCTCTTTATGCAGTGTATACACATCTTCCACCGGTATGCCCAGTTTATGAAAGCGGCTGCGCAGGGCTTCGTCAATTTCCCCGTTCAACTCCGCATCAAACTCCAATTCCCCGGACATGTTTTCCATAATTTGCGCAATCCCTTTTAATTGTTCTGAAACTAATTCCCTGCTTTCCAACAGTCGCCGGTGCCAATAATTGTTTACTTTATAGGTGTCGTACAGGCAAGTAAGGGTTATGGACATTTCTTTCAGCCGGGCACACCTTTTTTTCAGGTCATCGGACAAGTCGTCAATGGTAATTTTACCCTGCAGTTCTACAACCGACAGCATGTCCAGCATGTTCTGGCAGGTACGATAAAGATCTCTCTCCCAGCATGTGCGGTAAAGGGCGCATCCATCACAAACTTTTTTGCTCAGCTCCCCAAACAGTTGTTGCAAACCGTGATCCTCCTGGCTCTGCTGTACGGTACTGGAAACCTGGGCAAAACTCCTGGCTAACTCATTAAATACGGAAGCCCAACTGCGGATGCGTTCCACTGTCAGCTCCCTCAGCCGGTTGCCCTGTACCGGCCGGGGTGCCGCCGCCTCTTTCTTAAACCCGGGCAAGTATTCCTGCAATTTTGCCTGCCAGGCAGCAGGAAACAACAAAAACAGCAAAGTAGCCACGGCTGTTTCTGCCAGTATACTCTTTAAGTCACTGTACTCAGCTGCATAAATGGTCAGCAGGATATTCCCCAGCAAAAATCCGCCGGCCACTGCCGGCTTGCCAAAACCCCGCACGGCACCCGCCAGCGTGCCGGCAAAAGAGTAAGCACCCACTATCAGCGGCGCCACCGCAAAGGCCAGGCCGGGGATAACCCCGGTCAGCGCCCCGGCGGCCGCCCCCACCCCCGCACCGCCGCTGCAAGCAGCCAGCAAAATAACAAAGCGGCTCAACACGCCCCGCAAACTCACGGTTGCATAGGCCAGCCCGCCGGTACCGGCAATAATGCCCGCCAGCAGAACCAAAAGGCAAAAAAGGGTTTCCCCGCTCAGGGTTCTGGTAAAACCGCCTCGCATAAAAGGCGCCAGCCCTTGCAAATATAAAAACGTTAATACGCCGGCCATCACTGCTTCCAAGCCGGCTGTGATATAAGGGTACAGCGCCGGGCCCTGAACACAGATAAAAATGCTTTTTACCGTCAGTAAAGTAACTGCCGCCAAACCCGGCACCGCCAGCCACGGTCTTCGGATACGGCTTTGTATTGACAGCAGGATGAAAAATGCCACCGATACAGCAGTACCGGTACTCCACAAAGCGGCCCCGCCGGCAACCGTTAATAAACCAAGCAGCACCGACAGCAGCGGCAACAGCATGGCTCCCCAGGTCCAGGTAACGGCACACAGAAAACTAATACCGCAGGGGCTTAACTCACCCAGCAGCACCACCCGCCCCAGAAAAAATCCCGCCAAACAAAGCAGCAGCTGCTCGCGGGCCAGCGCTCGTCCCAGCCAGGCTAAAGCCGCCCGGCCGGCCCTACCGGTATGCCTCGGCGCAGTTTGACGGGCGTACGGCTCCTTACCGGCCTGCCATCCCTGTTTCGCCCGTTGATATGTATAGACGTCCGTGCGTTCAAACAATCATTCCAACCCCTTACTTTGTCGCTTTAGCCTCATTATAGTATAAGGATTGGAAAATATCTGTCATTATTGGTAGGTTATTCCAGTTTTTGTTTCGACAACTGTTGCCCTAATTCCCAGGCCAAACCGTACAGTATATCACTTTCGGATACGGTTAAACCAGGCAGTGCCAGGGTATCCAGGACAATTTTGATAATGGTGACACCTGCCAGAATAATGTCGGCCCGTTCCGGCTGCAAACCAATCATTTTCAGCCTGCCGGCGGGCCCTGCCGTCTCCAGCAGGGAAAACAGCCGGTTAATCTCAGCGGCAGACAACCGGCAGCCATGCACCAATTCTGGTCGGTAGTCTTTCAATTGCAGTGATACGGCCGCCAGAGTAGTGGCCGTTCCCCCTACCGCCACCAGGACCGGATCATCCGGTTGGCTGTTTTTAATTTCTGTCAGAACGGGCTGCATTATTTCTTTGATTTGTTTTTCGCTGTGCCCCCCTTCGGTCATGCGTACCGCCCCGACAGGCAGGCTGGCATACCGCAGTGCAGAATGACCGGGCCAAATTATTTCGGTGCTGCCACCCCCCACATCCAACACCAGGGTATTGGCTGCCGTCACCGGCAAGCCGGCCAGTACCCCCCGGTAAGCGGCGGCCGCTTCCTCCTCACCGCTTAGAACAACCACTTCCAAGCCGGTTGTTTGTCGCACCAGATGAATAAATTCCTCCCGGTTGGCGGCATCCCTGACAGCACTGGTGGCGGCAGCAATAATGCCGCCGGGTTGATAAGGTGCCAATTCTTTAAGAAACTCCTGGATGGCTGCCACCGTTCGTTCCATCGCCTCCGGCAGCAGGCGGCCCCGGTTGATCCCCTGTCCCAGGCGGGTGGTAAGCAAGCCGCTTTTTACATGATCTACCTGTTGGTCGCTGACCCTGGCCAGTAAAAACCTGGTTGAATTAGTACCGATATCAATGCTGGCTACAAGCATAAATTTCCCCCCAACTTTTGTCTATAAATACAAATAAGCATTCCCCTGAGCGAGAATGCTTATAATTACAGTGATGAGATTTAATAGCGGAAACCGCCACGGCCACCCCGTTTGGATTCAGTTTGCCTTTTCAAATCAGACAAACGCTCGTCACTTTCTTTCATAAACTTAGCCAGCTTGTCTTCAAAGGACGGTTCAAATCTGGCTTTACGCGGTGCCCGGTTGTTGGTTGAAGGATTGGCTTGCTTAAGAGACAAACCGATCTTTCCTTTGGGGTCCACAGAAATAATCTTGACTTTAACCTTATCGTTTACTTTCAGAAAATCATTAATATCCTTTACATATACCTCTGCAACCTCAGAAATATGCACCAACCCGGTACGGCCTCCCGGCAGTTCAACAAAGGCCCCAAAGCTGGTAATGCCGGTTACAACACCTTCTACGATATTCCCTTGTTCCAACGACATGTACTTGCAAGTGCCTCCTTAATTGGCAAGCCAAACATTCTTATCTTAAAGTATATGGCAACGGCGCAACAGGTGTCAATACGAATGATTCAATCAGTCATAGATGTTCTTGTATTTTATGTTAAACCCTTCGCCCTGCTGTTTTTCACCGGTTGACCGGGAGGATGTTTTAGCGTCGGCTGGCTGGGGCGACTGAACCTGAACCACCAGCGTTTCCCCCGGCTTCACCAACCCCAACTGTTCTCTGGCCACTTGCTCTACATAAGAATCTGATTTAATTAATTTAATTTCCTCCCGCAGGGCCGCATTCCGGGTCTTCAGTTCTTGTACTTGGTTTTGCAACAGCTCCATGCTGTTTTGCATATCATGCAGTTTTTTAAACTGGCTGCCCAGGGAAAATATCATATAAGCCACAAACAATATCGAAACCATCAGGGCTGCTCCGCCTCTTTTGCTGCGGCGCCGCATGGGCTCGTTTGTTGCCGGTTGTTCCCGGTACAGTTTAAGTTCGGTTATTTTTCCTTTACCGGTGGAAATCATTCAACCGTTTCCTCCTCCTCAGGGTCAAACAGACCCAGGTTTTGTCCCGGTATCACTATTACAACCTGATATCCTTTGGCCCGGGCTCGGTTATACAAGGTAGCTACGGAACTGGGACTCAGCTTTAGCCTGGCGGCAATCTTTTCGGTGGAATAGCCCATTTCCTTCAGGGTCACCACCTGGCGCTCGCGAAAGCTGAGTTTTTCTGCCCCCCTTATTTCCACCTGCACTTATCCTACCCCCGTCCCCCATCCACAAACTGTCCACAGGTTATCCCCGGCTTATACCCAGGTTGTGGACAAATTTATTACATTTATAGTACAAAATTACTACAGGCAGGTTTTTTTTCCTGCCGCCCGGCCAAAAAACAGGAAATTAGTTTTCCCCAAAAAATGAGAAAACAGGACATTTGTCCTGCCAGAGTGTCGCCAAACATTATCGGTGGTTTATGATCCCCTTTGGCTCCGGTCTACGCACCGACAGCACTATGATTCGCTCCGGTCGCCCTTGGGGTCGCCTCAAACGGGCCATCCTGGCCCGGTTCGGCTGGCGCCCACGTCCTGTGGGCGCCACCCCAAGGGCTCCTTTCGCTCATCAAGTGCTGTTTCCGGTGCTTCGACAAGTCGCCGACAGGGGATCATAAAACCACCTCCCTTTGTTTTACAACCTTTTTCTACAGCCTGGCAGGACATTTGTCCTGCTCCCTTTGTTATTCCGGGTCTTTATACTCAAAAATTGTAAATATGGCAGAAAGCCGCCTTTGGCAGGCGTTTTTAAAATGTCTGTACGGCACTCCCAATAACTTGTTAAGTATTTGGCCGCTTTTCTGTATTGTTTTTCCTGTTAACCCCGCAGCCAACCCGAGAGGTACGGCAATCAGCAAATAAATTCCCCTGAAGGGCAGGCACAGCAGCCGCCGGACAAAGCAAAAACCCTTTATAAGGCCATGCCAAATTTGCAGTATCTGCCTGAAAGTCCACCGGATAACGGAAACTGTCCGACGACTGAATAAGTTTAAATAAACAGATGCACCCAGAGCCAGGCCTAACAATACATACAAGCGAACCTCGCCCCAGTTGCCCAGCAGCAGCAGCACAAAAACCACGCCTGTCAGCACAAGCCAAAAAAGCAGGTCCCCCAAAGCCGTACCAAACCTACGCAGCTTTAAAGTCCCCCTGGTTACCCTGTAAAGGTCGTAACAAAAGCCTGCCACCATCCCAATTGCAATGGTTAATGCAAAATAATAAAATTGCTCCATTAAGGGAACCATTGCTGCACCGCCTTTTGAATAAGAATGCTATTCACCCTAACTATTTAAGCAACCGGTGAATAAACCCTTTGCTCCTGGCTTTGCTGCCCTTGGCCGTACGACCTTCCAGATACTCTAAACCGTGAATAAAGCCTTCCACCACCAGGCTGCCTTGATCCAGATTCAGATGAGTAATATGCATACCTTCTCCCTTTAACTGCAAAAAACCCATATTGGTATCTAAAGTAATCTCATGTTCGTCAAAACTGCCCACATGTTGGACGCCTTCCAATTTTAATATTTTGCGTCCTTCAATGCTTAAAACATGCTTGCCGTATTCTTCCACAGTACCCCTCCGTTCCCAGCGGACTACGATTACAGTAAAATTCTACGGTAAAATATATGCCGGCCAACACCGGGATATGCCTGGTTGGCCGGCCCTGCACGGCAGTACAGCCAAGGGGGCAAAAGCCCGGCTTTTGCCCCCTGTGAATCTATACAACCGTTCCTATGGATATAGTTTTTCAATTTCTATATCTTGAAAGTAAAATCTTATAATATCTTCCGGTGAAACTCCTTTTTCAGCTTTGTTCTTAGCACCCCACTGAGACATGCCTACACCGTGACCGTAACCTTTACCGGCGAGAATCAGGTTGCCTCCCTGTACCGCCACTTCTGTTAAAAACATGGAACGAATTTCTGTGCTCCCCGCTGCCAGGCGGAAAGCAGGCCCACCTACGGTGGTATTATTTATTTTCAATTTTACTGTGCGTCCGGAAGGGCCCCGCTGGGCAATGGCCGCCGAGGTCAGAGGGCCCGGGTCTTGCCCGGCTATGCTTTTAACCGCCTGCCGTACTTGATCACCCGGGATAGTGGCAGTCCAGCGCTGTATTTCAGGCAAAGTGTTTTGCAGGGAATCCGGATCGTCCAGATTGGCTTTAATATATGGTGTAGGAGTCTTATAATAGGCCAGTCCTTCGGCGGCACCGGCGGTTTTGCCTCCGTTGCTGGCGGAAAACCAGGCTTTAATGTACTTGCCTTGGTAAGTGATAACTTCCCCTCTGGTTTTTTGTACCGCCTGCCGAACCCGTTCGGTAATGCGCGAAGGGTCGTAAGCCTGGGATTCTTCGACGCTGGTGGAAACATCTGTCCCGTGCAGTTTTTTCACCCGGCCGGTGGCCATGTTCTCCATGGTAAAGGTACGGGCTAAAATGGCCTGGGCTGCCAGGGCGTTAACCGGCCAGCTGGGCTCCATTTCTGCCGCCACCACACCGGCAACATATTCCTCCAATTTAATTTGTTTTTTCTGGCCCGTCTGGTTGTCATACAGGCTAATGGTGGGCTCTGATTTATATTTCCTGTCGCCTTCAGGTTTCTTGGCGGGCTGGCAGCCCCAGGACAGCCAAACAGTTGCCAGAAGCAAAATCAGCACCGGCACAAACAAACCATATTTTCTCAAGATAATCCCCCCGTTTTGATGGTTTGTCTTAGTTTCTTCAACCCTTAACAAAAATATGTAAAAATAACAAAGACACCTCCAACCGGAAGTGTCCTTGGCTGCATAGCTATTGTTCAATTATTTTATAAAGACCGGCCGCTTCTTTGGCAGGAACAGTTTCTTTAATTTCCAGTATTTCCACCACCAGCCGCCTTGTGCCAAAATTAACGGCCACCTGATCGCCCGGCTTAACCTCCAGGCCGGCCTTGGCCACCCGGTTGTTTACCAGTACCTGTCCGCTGTCGCAAACTTCTTTGGCTAGGGTGCGTCGTTTAATAATTCTGGAAACCTTAAGAAACTTATCCAGTCGCAAAATTCCGCCCCTCCACAATTCGCCTATTCAACAGGCAGGTTGCTTACAGCATCCTTTAATACTTTACCGGCCTTAAATACAGGCACTCTGGTAGCGGGAATTTGGATAGTTTCCCCGGTTTGAGGGTTGCGGCCTTCACGGGCTTTGCGGGGCTTGGATTCAAAAGTACCAAAGCCTACCAGCTGGATTTTGTCTCCTTTAGCCAGGGCTTCTTCAATGGCACTCAGTACAGCGGAGACAGCCTTTTCAGCATCTTTTTTGCTAAGTTCGGTTTTTTCTGCTACAGCAGAAATTAATTCGGCCTTGTTCAAATAAGGACCCTCCTCGATATCAGAATAACTATTTGCTTATTCTCTATTTGATTGGGTTTTCCTGCCCTGAAAACATTTTTTTCCTGTTTTTTTAACACATAATACTATTTTTTGCTTCCTCCCACCATTGATCCATTTGTTCCAGGGTCAACCGTTCCAGTTCCAGTCCCCGCTGCCTGGCCTGCTGCTCAATATATTGAAACCTCTTGATAAACTTGTCGGTGGTTTTTCCCAGCGCCTCCTCCGGGTTGATATTCAGCAATCTGGCCAGGTTCACCACAGCAAACAGCAGATCCCCCAGTTCCTCTGCGACGGCCCGCTCCTGCCCGGCTGCCAGGGCTTGCCGTACTTCCTCTAATTCCTCGCTAACCTTGGCTGCCGCTCCGGTGTAATCCGGCCAGTCAAAGCCCACCCGGGCCGCTTTGGCCTGTACCTTGTTTGCCCGCAGCAAGGCTGGTAAAGCCCGCGGCACATGCCCCAGATAAGACTGCCGGCTGGCTTGTCCGGCCTGCTCCCGGGCCTTTATCTTATCCCAGTTAAGCAATACCTCCTGGCTGCTGTTGACCTGAGCGGTACCAAAAACGTGCGGGTGGCGGCGCAACATTTTTTCCGTGATGGCATTTACTACGTCATTCATGTCAAATTGCTTATTTTCACTGGCAATTTGGGCATGAAAAACAATTTGCAATAATAAGTCTCCCAATTCTTCACATATTTTATACATTTGCCCTTGGTCTAAAGCGTCAATTACCTCATAGGTTTCTTCAATTAAGTACGGCTTTAAACTTTGATGGGTTTGTTCTTTATCCCAGGGGCAGCCGTCCGGAGCCCGCAGGGCAGCCATCACTTCTACCAGGGGGTCCAGCGGAAAGCGGCAACCAGCAACAGCATCTTCATCTTCCGCCGGTGTACCGGCAGCCGGCCTGCCGGCTTGTAAGGGCGGTATATACAGGCTGGTCAGGTGATCAATCCAGTCCAGGCGATCCAGTTCATAAAGAGGCAGCCGGACCACTTTTTCTTCACCCGGTATACCCGCCGCCCGCACTACGGTTATCTCATGCTCGTCCGGGTAAAATTCCATCAGGTTCAATTTAGTTTCTCCGGCAGTAATACGGTCGTAAACCTGGGTTACTACATTCCCCACCCGGGGATCCGGCTGCTGTTCGTCCAACCGCAGGGCATCAACAATATGCAAACCCCGGCAGGGGTCCAAACCCAGCGTGGCTGCCAATGCATCCAGAAAACTCATGGCAGGAACTACCCTGGCAGGCGTACCCTGCCGGTCAGCCTCCTCTAATATCAAGCGAACCGTTTCTTCTGCCACCATCGGATGCCCGGGTACCGCATAGACCAGCGGCCCTTTACGGGCCTGCGCCAATATTTCCCGGGCAATGTCGGCATAAACCTGCTCAAAGGTTTCGCCCCGGGCGTAACACTCATCCAGGGCCCGGTAGGCCAATCCCTGTTGTTTCAACCAGGTTACGGTGGGATGTATGGCGGTGCGCAGGTAGACCGGCAGGCCGCTGTTCAGAAGCTGCCATACCTGCAAAGGTATCATGCCCGGATCGCCCGGCCCCAGCCCAACAATTATGATAGACTTGTCCATATTTATTTCCTGCCTTTCTGTAAAAGATAACCGGTATGGGCAGACATGTTCAGGCTTTATTCTGGTTGGAAAAATTTAGCATTTGATGCAACAACAAAAAAAGGGGCCTGTTCGGCCCGTTATCTTAAGGTCACTGTTCCATTTGTTTGGCCAGGAAACCGGCGGCAGTTTCAGCTAATTTCAGCTCCATTTCCCCCATTTTAACGTCCGGATCCTTGGAGGCCAGGATAACTGCACCGATTGGGTCTCCTTCAGAAATAATCGGTGCGATAACTTCTGAAGAATATTTGCATTCGCCGTCCTCAGTGATGCCGCACTCCTTACAATGAGGATCATTGCCCGGATTATTAATAATTACAGCCTTCCGTTCTTCCATAACTTTTTCAATATTGGGGCCTATGGGTTTGTTGATAAATTCTTTTTTGGGAGCCCCGGCCACGGCGATGATGGTATCCCGGTCAGCAATACAAGCAATATGGCCAAGGGCTTCGTATAACGAATCGGCATATTCCTTGGCAAAGTCACCTAATTCGCCGATAGGGGAATACTTTTTAAGAATCACTTCACCTTCCCTATCCACAAAAATCTCCAGGGGGTCTCCTTCACGAATCCTTAAGGTTCTCCTGATTTCTTTCGGTATTACTACTCGACCTAAATCGTCAATACGACGAACAATGCCCGTTGCTTTCATATGAGTTTCCTTCCCTCCTTTTTCTGCATAATTTACGCGGATTAACTTTCATTGATAGTATATAACGGGAGGGAAGGTGTTATTCATATTTTTCCATCGTTAGAACTTTATTTTCGGCTTTTGGTTAATCATCTATTTTTTTGCCGAATCGCCGGTTTTTGGCGCTAATTTATTCTCAATGGCAGCATTTTTTCTTAAATCATCCATGAATTGAGAAAATTTGTCTTGTTTGGCCTTGCTTTCCAGTTGGTAGGCAATATCATCCTTAACTTCAGCCAAGGGCTTTTGACTGGCGGGCAGTATTTTTTCCAGCTTAATAAGGTGATAACCATAGGCGCTCTTTACCGGTTCTTTGGTAATTTCGCCGGGTTTCAGGGCTGCCGCAGCCTTCTCAAAAGCCGGGTCGGTGGTGCCGGCCCCCCTGTCAATGGTATAGCTGCCACCGCTTTCCTTGGTGCCCGGGTCATCTGAAACCTCCCTGGCCACCGCCGCAAAGTCGCGGCCCTTCTGGGTTACTTCGGCCAACGCCAGCTTGGCCGCCGCCAGGGCTTCCTGATCGGTGCGCTTGGGTACATTGGGCAACCGGCTGTCAACCGCAAACAGTATGTGCTTTACTTCCAGACGCTCCGGGGTACCGATGGGCTCCTGATCTTTATGCTGGTTATAAAAATTAATTATATCTTCCTCGGTGGGCTTTTTTACATCCGCCGTTACTTTTTCAAACAACTTGCTATAGGCCTGCCTTAACACAATATTATCCCTTACATTCTGCTCTGTCATGTTTGCTTCCGCCAGGGCTTTTTTAAAGTCTTCCTCTTTACCCAGGCTGTCTTTTATCTTTTTTAATTCTTGGTCAACTTCTTCTTTGGCGGGCAGCAGCTTCTGCTTTTCGGCCTCCTGTATGATTAACTTTTGCTGAATCATTTCTTCCAATATGTTTTGCTCTATTTGCTCCTTCATATCCTTGAATTCCTGGTTCTGCAAGTCTATGCCGAATTGTTTGGCAGCTGCGTTAACCTGCTTGTCCAGCTCCTGACGGGTAATTTCCTGCCCGTTGACCACCGCTACCACATTGGCTTTGTTGTTGGCACAGCCGGCAACAAACAAAACCAGGCTGAACAGCAGCATCAGTCCCCCGTAAAATAATTTGTTTTTCACCACAATGTCCCCCTTCTGCATGATACCGCCATTATACAACGATCGGCACAGGCCGGCAAGTTATTTCAGGCGGCCCAGGAAAGAGTATAATTGCTCCAGTTTTCTAAGGCTGAGGTCACCCTTTTCACGGCTGATCAGCTTAATTTCAAAGCCTTCCGGCGAGTTATGAAACTTTACATTGTTTTTATACTTTTCACTGATGGCCACCAGCTTTTCACCGTCCAGGGGCGCATCGGGCGCAAACAACAGCCGGTAGTAACCCTGGGGGCGGCTGATGCTCTTAATGTGCAACTGCCTGCCGGCCATCTTTAATTGAGCCACCAGCAACAGGCAGCGAACGCTGTCGGGCAGATCGCCGTAGCGATCCACCAGTTCGTCCTCCAGGTCAGCCAGCTCAGATACTTCCTGCATGGCCGCCAGGCGGCGGTAAAGCTCTACCTTCTGGTTGCCGTCCGGCACATAGGTATCCGGGATGTAGGCTTCCACCGGCAGTTCAACAGCGGTATCCACCACCTGCTCCGTTTTATGGCCCCGGGCCTCCTGGATGGCTTCCTCCAACAGCCGGCAATACATTTCAAAACCCACTTCAGCAATGTGGCCATGCTGTTGGGCTCCCAGAATATTGCCGGCACCCCGGATTTCCAAATCCCGCATGGCTATTTTGTAACCGGAACCAAACTCGGTAAACTCCCGAATGGCAGACAGTCTTCGCTCACTGACTTCGGTTAATACCTTGTCCCGCCGGAATAAAAAATAGGCATATGCCAGCCGGTTGGTTCGTCCCACCCGCCCCCGCAACTGGTACAATTGAGCCAAACCGAAATGATCGGCATCTTTAACAATTAAGGTATTGACATTGGCAATATCCAGGCCGGTTTCGACAATGGTGGTGCACACCAGAACATCATAAGCCCCGTCCATAAACTCCAGCATGATTTGTTCCAATTCATCTTCCTTCATCTGGCCGTGAGCCACACCCAGGCGCGCCTCGGGCACCAGCCCCTGCAGCCAGCCGGCCAGCCGGTCCAGGTCAACCACCCGGTTGTGTACAAAATATACCTGGCCGCCCCGGTTAAGCTCCCGCCGGATCGCCTCCCTGATTAACACCGGGTCTTCTTCCAGCACATAGGTTTGCACCGGGAAGCGTTCCTCCGGCGGGGTCTCCAGCACACTGGTATCCCGTACCCCCACCAGCGACATGTGCAGCGTACGGGGTATGGGAGTGGCTGTCAGGGTTAAGACGTCTACATTTTGGCGCAGCTGTTTAAGTTTTTCCTTGTGCATAACACCGAAGCGCTGCTCTTCATCCACCACCAGCAAACCAAGGTCTTTAAAATATATATCATCCTGTACCAAGCGATGGGTGCCAATTACAATGTCCACTTCACCGGTGGCCAGCCCCGCCAGTACCTGCCGCTGTTCTTTGGGCGTCCGGAAGCGGGACAACATTTCAATGCGCACCGGGTAATTGGCAAACCGTTCCCGGAAAGTGTTGTAGTGCTGCTGCGCCAGGATGGTGGTAGGCACCAGTACAGCCACCTGTTTATTATCCATCACTGCCTTAAAGGCTGCCCGCAGTGCCACTTCGGTTTTGCCGTAGCCCACATCACCGCAAAGCAGGCGGTCCATGGGCCGGGGTTTTTCCATATCTCTTTTTACTTCCTGGATAGCCCTTAACTGATCAGGTGTTTCTTCATAGGGAAACTGTGCCTCAAACTCCGCCTGCCAGGGTGTGTCCGGAGAAAAAGCATAGCCCTGCACGGTTTGGCGAGCCGCATAAAGCTCCAACAGCTCCCGGGCCATATCACGCACTGCTTCCTTAACCCGGGCCTTGGCTTTTGCCCATTCGCTGCCGCCCAGGCGGGACAGTTTGGGGTGGTCTGCTTCCGCTCCCAGGTATTTTTGCAGCATCCCCACTTGATCGGTAGGCACATATAACTTATCTTCACCCGCATACTGCACCTGCAGGTAATCTTTTTGCAGCCCTCCGATGTCCAGTGTTATGATACCCAGATAGCGTCCGATGCCGTGGTTGACATGCACCACATAATCGCCCGGCTTCAAGTCTGCCAGGGGCTCCGGCCTGTCCCGTCTGGCCCGGTGTTTCCGGCTCTTCTTGCGCTGCCCGAAAATCTCTGCATCAGTTATTACCACCAGGCGGGCGGATATCAACTCAAACCCGCCGGCCAACTGCCCTACTGTAATGACCACATTGCCTTCCTTTACTTCGTTATTTAGTTGTTTTACCCAGAAGGCATCGATTTTAGCATCTCTTAGCAGGTTCAGCAGGTTGGCCGCCCTTTCTTCGGACGACACCAGCAAAACCACCGCATAATTGCGGCGTCGCCAGTGACGCACTTCATCCGCCAACACTTCTGTATGCCCCAAAAAACTGTGCATGGCTTTGGCGGGGAAGTTGACGACGTTTTGCGGCCGTAAAAATTGCGGGTGCCGGGGCAAAAACGAACAGTATATGCCAGGCAGCCGTTCCAGCGGTGCCAGCAGCTGGCGCCATTCCAAATAACTGTGAAGGTGGCCGGGCAGTACCTTGCCTTTATTCAGCAGGTCAATATAGGTTTCGTTTCTTTCTTTAAGAATGGTATCTGCCACTTCTTTGCAACGCAGGGGATCGTCCACCAGCACCAGCGGCGTGTCCACAAAATAGTCCAGCAAGGTAACCGGCTGCGGGTAAAAATAAGAAAGAAGTTGTTCCATTCCCGCAAAGGGCACCCGGCGGCGGATTTGCTCCAGCAGCACGGCTCCCTGGGACGCCAGCTGGTGAACTGCATCCACCGAGCCGGAACGTTGTAATTTTTTAAGCTGGTTTTTGTATTCCTGCTCATAATTATCCAGGCAACGCTGCCACCCTTCCGCAGTTACCACCAGTTCCCGGCAGGGGGTTATGTCTATGGCTTTTAATTTATCCAGCGAACGCTGGGTAGCCACATCAAAATGGCGGACAGAGTCCACCTCATCGTCAAAGAATTCAATACGAACGGGATGCGCTGCAATCATGGGAAAAATATCTGTTATGCCGCCCCGGCTGGAAAATTGCCCCCTGCTTTCCACCAGATCCACTCTCTCGTAGCCCAGGTCAACCAGTTGACGATGCAAACTCTCCGGGTCCACTCTTTGTCCCAGGACAAGCTGCAGGCTGCTTTGACGCAGCACAGCCGGCGGTGCCAGCCGCCTTAACAACGCTTCCACCGAGGTAACAACCACTGCCGGTTGACCGGCCGCCAGTTTGTTTAATACCCGCAACCGCTGGGCCAGCACATCATTGCTATGGGCATATATCTGATAGGGCAACAGCTGCCATACCGGAAAGAACAGCACCGGTTTGTCCGGCAGCAGAGAGGTTAAGTCGTCCACCAGGGCATTTGCTTCGGCTTCCCCCGGCATCACAATCAAAACCGTCCGGCGCTGCTCTGCTAAACCGGCAAACAAATAACTGCGCTGGGAACCGGCCAAACCAAACACCATTTGCTGGGTAAAACCCTTTTGTAAACCCTGCAGCAGATTTTGATATTCAATTGTTGTCTCTAACGGCCGCAATAATCCTTTCATGTGTTCTCCTGTCTGTACCCGTACTGAAAATATCGGATTAACTGTAAGTCAGATAAACAGCAGTGCAAATGACGTCAGCCCGGTTGAGGACGGGGCGGGAGATTGACCCTCTTCTTCCTACCGGGCGGCATGCCATTATTATATACGTTATATATGCCCATTGGCAGGCAAATTATATCCGGTAATTACCGTTCCGTCAAGCGTCTGGCGGCATAAATGATTGCCAGATTCCAGGCGGCATGAGCCAGGTAGGCCAGGGCCACTGCCGGCCACAGCCCGGTAATGCTGCTGATCAGAACAGTCACCAGACCAAACAGGCCGTGAGCCGTTAGTGCCGCACCGCCTGCCGACAGCCCCCCGGCCCCGCGGCGCCGCACTTCCACCAGCGCCTCAATTACACCAAACCCGATATGGGTCCACAGGATCGGCGCCTCCAGTATAACCGCCCACAGCGTTTTGGCCGCTTCTTCAACCAGAGGGGTTACCCAACCCAGCCCCCGATGGCCCAAATGGTACAGTATCCGGCCGTTAAACAGCCAGGCTGTGCCGGCGGCCAGCGCAGCGGCTGTTGCAACATCCGGCAGAAGGTTTCGGTACATGTTAAAATCTGTCATAAAAAATCCTCGCCAGCCGACCGGCGGCAACTATTGGCCCGCCGGCCGAAAATAAACCGGCAGGTACCGGCTGACCTGCCCCGGGCGGCAGCAACCGTCAGTCCCTGGCCGTCTGAGACAAACCTTGGGCCGGCTCTGCTTTCCTGTTGTCCGGCTTTTGATTAAACCGGTTCATAGCTTTATCAGTACCTTCAAGCACCCAGGTTTTTGCAGCCTCCGCCGCCCGGGCAACAGCCTCTTGCAGCAACTCTGCCTCGGGTCCGGCAATTTTTCCCAATACATATTCTACCGCCCCATGAACAGGACGGCCGATCCCCAGTCTGAGCCGGGTAAATTCTTGGGTGCCCAGAAGTTCAATAATGTTTCGCAAGCCCTTTTGCCCGCCGTCACTGCCCTTTTTGCGCATGCGTAAACGCCCCGGAGGCAGATCCAAATCATCTGCAATCACCAGGAGATCCTCGGGCGTCAGCTTGTACCAGTTCATCAGGGCAACCACTGCCTGGCCGCTCAAATTCATATAGGTTTGGGGCTTGGCTAAAATTACCCTGGTTCCCCCTATGACCGCTTGGCCTACCAGGGCCTTGTGCTGCTCTTTGCTAACCTCCGCCCCCAGTTGCCGGGCCAGGCTGTCAATCACCATAAACCCCACATTATGTCGGGTATGCGCATAAGCCGGTCCGGGATTGCCCAGACCCACGATTAACTTCATTAAAAATACCTCCTTTACCGAAGGTATTGTACCCCAGTAAACAGTCGGAGGCAATACAAAAAACTTAACCGGCCTGCCTCATCAGGCCGACCCGGCGTGTCGTCAAACTTTGACGGTGATTTAAGATTCCCCTTAGCCCCGGTCTTTGCACCGACAGCACTGTAATTCCCGCTCCGGTTGCCATAGGGGGCACCACCCCAAATGGCTCTTGTTATTTATCAATAAACCACCCCGGCTTTGGCGCAGCAAAACTTGCTTGCTTCCCGTCGGCCGCCATTGCAGCCGGTTACTCTTTTTCAGAGCTCTTCGCCTTGGCCTCCGCCATTGGTTCCGGCGGCACTTCCGGTTGCCCGGCCGGTTCGGGCGCCTTCATCACTGCCACACCCACCACGGTAGTGTGCGGGTGATCAAGCAGTTTAACCCCTGGCGGCACCTGTAAATCGCTTACTGATAAAGCATCTCCGATTTCCAGGTGGCTGATATCCACTTTGATGGCATCCGGAATTTGGCTGGGCAAACATTCAATTTCTGCGCTGCGCAAATCATGCTGTACCACCCCGCCCAGAGCCACTCCCCTGGGGGTACCCACCAACTGCACCGGCACTACGGTACGAATTTTGGTATCCTCGCTTACCTGCTGAAAATCTACATGTTGAATCCGCTGGTGCAAAGGGTCCATTTGCAGGCTTTTAACCATTACGGTCTGCTTGCCGCCGTTTAAATCCATCTTTATCAAGGTATTACGTCCGTTCACCGAACCAAGAATCTTTTTTAATGCCCCGGCATCTACAGCAACCGCCATGGTTCCCAAATGCTTGCCGTATACCACACCCGGAATCTCGCCCTTGTCCCTGATGCGCTTTAAGCTGGACTTGGTGCGTTCTGTCCTGATATTAGCATGTAAAGCATGCTCTGCCACAATTTTTACCCCCTGTAACCTAACACATTTTTTGGCTGTTTAGTGTCGACAAATGTTAACTGCGGTTTATGATCCCCTTTGGCTCCGGCCTACGCACCGACAGGGAATCATAAACCACCTCAGTTTGTTTTCAACCTTTGTCTACGGTCTAACAGCACTTTTGCCGTTTCTATTATTCCCTATTTATGGTCATATCAAACAGTATCCAAGCATAAACATGATGATAAAAGTATGTTTAAAGGGGGCCTTTTCGTATGCGCAAGAGCAAAAAGTTTATCGGTATGCCCGTGATCAGCCTTGCCGAAGGCCAGCAAATGGGAACTGTCAAAGGCTTGGTGGTAGACCCGCAGCAACAAAAGGTTGCCGCCCTGATCATAGAGCAAAAAGGTTGGTTTAGTGAGCAGAAATTTGCTCCTTACGGAAAAGTACGTAGCGTGGGCGCTGATGCCATTACCATCGACCAGAGCGCAGCAATAGAAAAAGGTACCAGCCTGCCGGAAATTTTAAAACTATACAAGGATAAAGTTGCTGTTATTGGTTGTAAAGTTGTGGCAGAAAATGGCTGCCAACTGGGCGAAGTGGATGAATATTATGTCGAAGAAACCGGCGGCAGTATCGTTGGCTTAGAAATCAGCGCTAATTTGCTTAACAGCATTATTAAGGGCAAGTCGTTCTTGGATATTAGTTTTGTTAAAACCATTGGCAAGCATTTAGTGGTAACATCTAACCATGCTTTAGAAAACATGGTAAAAATTGACGGGGGACTGTCAGAAACCGTCAAGCATATTAAAGACAGCACCAGCTATCTTTGGGAAAGTACCCTGCAAAAAACCAAGGAATTGGGCAGCAAGACAAAGGATGAACTGGAAAGCAAAACTAAGGAATTTACCGGCCTGACAAAAGACCTGGGAGAAAGTTTACTGGAAAAAGTAAAGAGAAAACACACAGAGGATGCTGAACAAAAGGAAACTGTGCCGGTCACAACCGATCAAACGGTCGAAGCGGCTCAACCACCCCCGGCAGCTGCACCGCCGGAAGATATTTGCCGCTCCGCCGCCCCGGTGGCAGACCAGGTGACAGTGGTAGATTTGCCGCCGGAAGCCCTGGTACGGGAAGAACCACCGGCTGACGAACCTGCAGAGCCGGCCGAAGTTCCTCCGGCCGCCGCTGCCGCAAAAGAAGATCCGCCTGCGGCAGAAGATACAAACAAGTAATACAAACTTTTTCTGCCACCGGCAACAGCACTTGCCGGTGGCAGCTTATCTTGGCCCAATAATTATCTGAGGGGTAACCTTTTTAGTCAAACTGTTTAAGTTAATTCTAAGTCCCGCAGCAGCCGCAGGAGCAGTGGCATGCGGGTTGGGCAACACCAAAAAGGCCGTTGGTTGCTCCATGGTTAATTCTGTTATTACTTTTTCTGTTTGGCCAATGCGGATGTCAACCTCCGTTGCCACTCCCCGCCCCCTTGCTTTTACGGCAAATTGATCAAGAAGGTTTTTAGCATGGGTTTGTAAGCCACCCTCAAACCAGCGGAAAAAATTCATACGGGTGGCAGATGTGCTTAACCACTCATCGCCCAGCAGGAATTTCCATCCCTCATCTAAAATGAAGACAGCTTTGAGCGGCATTTTCATATTCACAGCTAACCGGATAGCCGTTTCTCCTGCCGCATCCGCAGAAGCTGAGCCATCCGTAATAAATAAAATTTGCGCGTGCACAGGCTACCCTCTTTCTTGTAAGTATTAAATTTTATACTCTGAATTATTAAATCTTATTTAATAATAAATAATATTAGCAGCTTTGCATCAACAATGACAACGTTCACCCTCTTTTATGCCGCCGCCCAAACTGATATTTTAGTAATATTTGGTTTAAATTGCCCCGGCAGTCTGATATAATTGCTGCCAAGGGGGTGGGGATATGTCTGAAAGCCTTGAGCAAATGGTAGCTCAGCTAATAACAATGGTCGGCAAAGTATTGGAAGGTCAGGCTGAATTAAGGATTGAAATGACTGGCGTGAAGGCTGAAATAGCTGATGTGAAGGCTGAAATAGCTGATATGAAGGCTGAAATAGCTGACATCAAGTCGGAAATGGCTGATATGAAGGCCGAAATAGCCGGCATCAAGTCCGAAATGGCTGATATGAAGGCTGAAATAGCCGGCATCAAGTCGGAAATGGCTGATATGAAGGCTGAAATAGCCGGCATCAAGTCGGAAATGGCTGATATGAAGGCTGAAATAGCCGGCATCAAGTCCGAAATGAAAAATGCCAAAAATGAAAGAACCCTCATAAAAACCGGCATTGATGAGGTTAGCGGCAAACTCACTCACCTAATGGCTGACGTAGAGTTATTGGAACATGATAACCTGCAAAACAAAAAAGAGATTAACCGAATTAAGAAACATTTAGAAATATAACCGGGCAACCCAAATTACAGCTGCACCTCACCTTCCCGCCGGTATAAAATAATACCGGACAAGGAACTTTATAGGCGGAGGTGTGTCTGGTGCCACAAATCAAAATAAGAGGTATCTCCCTCGAAAAAATTTGTTCCCTCAGTGAGGAATTAATCGACCGGCTGCAGCAGGTTATTAATTGTCCCAAAGAAGACCTGACCTTGGAGTACATTCCCACTACCTTTATTTCAGACGGGAAACCGGCGGCAGGATATCCCTTTGTGGAAGTGGCCTGGTTTGATCGGGGCCAGGAAACCCAGGATCGGGTGGCCGAAACCATTACCAACTTAATCCGGCGTACCGGCTATGCCGGTGTGGATGTTATGTTTACCGTTTTTGAGAAACACAGGTACTATGAAAACGGTGAACATTTTTAGAGCATCAGCGAAACCCCCGGTAGCCGGCGGCTCTTCCGGCGACGGTGATCATAAGCTAACGTTAAGGATTTTCTTTAAAAATCACCTGCCCCTTGGCAACCACGCTTTTATGGCGACATAAAATAAAACAAGCATCCCGTTCCACTTTTACAGTGAAACGGGATGTTCTTTCATTTAGGGGTGTCCTTTTGAAAAACAACCTGCTCTGCAGGTTATTTAAAACTGTTATTTAAAACTGTTTTTTAAAGATGCCAAAGGGTTTGCCCACCGGCAGCAGCACTTGGCCAAAGTGAAGGTTTAATACGGAAGCGGCGGAACCGTAAAAAGCCATTACGGCAATCAACAGTTCTGCCCAGGCAGCCAGCCGGTGTGTAAAATGTTCCGCAATCCCAAAAGCACTTAAGGCCAAACCAAGGAATAATACATCAATTAAAATAAAAATAATAAATAATACTTTATGAGTTTCCATGGAGCCTACGGTCATAAACAGGGTAAAGATTAGGTAACCGATAAAGGCCACACCCAGTTGGCGAACGTCTGCTGAGCCGGCGGCAGTCTCACCGAATATGCCCAGTTTAATCATCCAGGACATACCCACAGCAAACCAGAAAAAAGCGTACCCGCCAAAGGCGGTGGCACCAAACACATTATTCTTTTTAAAGTCTAAAATACAGGCCAACAATTGGGCAAAAGCACCAAGAAAAATTGCCCAGGGTAAAACAAAAGCGACCCCCTCGGTCCACCCTAATTTCTGGGAAGAAGCTACCAGAGTTACTATGGCCAGGCCAAATAAGCCCAGGGCGGATGGGTCTGCGGTAACATTTTTGACAGTTACAACATTGTCTGCATGCGCCATTGCCTTTATCCTCCATGTGTTTAAAATATGCTTACATTAGTCGATTATAGCAAAAAGACGGCGCATGATAATTCCGACTTTTTATTGTCTGGTGCTTTGCAACAAATTAATAATATATTGAAAAGAGTTGCAATATAAAAAACTGCCGGGCGGCAGATAATCACCCTGAGCAAGTGCTATGATAATTAAGTAACACCTGCTGAAGCGGATAGGAGCTGATGAAAATTAAAATTGTCGATTTGCGCAGTGACACTGTAACTTTACCTACCGAGGAAATGCGAACCGCCATGGCCGGAGCAAAAGTGGGGGATGATGTGTACGGCGAGGATCCCACCGTAAAGGAATTAGAAGCGACAGCCGCTTCCTTGGTGGGCAAAGAAGCAGCATTGTTTGTACCCTCCGGCACCATGGGTAACCAACTGGCGGTGCTTACCCACACCGAACGGGGCGATGAAGTAATTTTGGACAGCGAGGCTCACATTTACTGCTACGAAGTGGGTGCCCCGGCCCTGCTGGCGGGAGTACAGCTGCGGCCCGTCAGCCGTCTGTTATCCGAGCAAGGGCCGTCAGTCCTCAGACAAGCCCTGCGCCCCGCTGATCTTCATTTCCCTCGCACCTCCCTGGTTTGCCTGGAAAATACTTTTAACCGTGGCGGCGGCACCGTTTTGTCGCCCCGGGTAATGGCTGAGATTTATGACCTGGCCCGGCAGCAGGGACTGCGGGTGCACCTGGACGGGGCCCGCATTTTCAACGCGGCAGTGGCTCTGAACGTGGATGTTAAAGTATTTACTTGTTGCTGTGACTCCCTCATGTTTTGTCTTTCCAAGGGTTTAGCGGCACCGGTGGGGTCATTGCTGGCGGGCAGCCGTGATTTCATCCAGCGGGCCCGCAAGTACCGCAAAGCCCTGGGCGGCGGTATGCGGCAGGCCGGTGTGCTGGCCGCCGCCGGTTTAGTGGCCCTTAAAATGGTAGATCGCCTGGCGGAGGATCACTCCCATGCCCGCCGGCTGGCAGAAGGAATGGCCCGCCTGCCGGGCTTAAAGGTTGATCTTGCCCGGGTACAAACCAATATTGTGGTGGCAGAAGTGCCGGCACCCGGAACAGCTGCTCACTTGGTCAGCGAGTTGCACCGCCGGGGTATAAAATGTGCTGCTTTCGGGCCCGGCACCATTCGCTTGGTGACCCACAAGGATGTGTCCGCCGCGGACATTGACTATACGTTGCAAGTTATGGCGGAAATACTGGGCTAAAATAAAAACTCCTTCCAACCGGAAGGAGTCAGAGTGTCAAACATTAACGGTGGTTTGTGATCCCCTTATAGCTCCGGTCTACGCACCGACAGCACTATGATTCGCTCCGGTGGCCATGGGGCTCGTTTCAAACGGGCGGGGTCATCAAACCGCCTTGATTTTTCCTATTCGCCGGGTATTTCTATTTTGGCAATGGCTTCTGCGTGATGTTCTTCATCCCGGGCCATCCGCTCAAAAATAAAATGTTTATCGGCTTGCGCCTTAAATATTTCTGCCATTTGACGGTACATTTGAGCAGCGGCATTTTCCCGTTGGATCGCCACCGCCAGGACTTCTTTGGGTGTCATGGCCGGATCCAAGCTGCCGGCCTCCTCTAACCCGTCGAAGTAAACTTCCTCGTTAATTGGCTCACCGGACTTTAACCAGAGCAGATAATCCAGGTGTTCCTGCTCATCCTGGGCCAGTTTCGCCAGGATGTTGGCTGAAGCCGGGTTTTTAGCCCGACCTGCCATTTCTTTATAAAATTGGCAGCTGCTTTCTTCTGATTTTATGGCTACGTCTAAAATATCATTGATGGTTAAGCGCATCTTTTTCCCCCCTGCTGAATGTTTAAGGTTATTATAAGATGCCGGGCGCCGGGTTGACCATGACAAAAGTCTTACTAATGCCTTGCTTTGCTATTCTATTCCAGATTTAATTTGTGTGCAGAAAAAGGCATCAGATAACCACAGGTTTCACACAATGCCATGACCACCGGCAAACCTCGTTCCCGGTTGATGCCGTAAGTGCCGTCGGCCTGGCGCACCAGTTCATTAAGGGCAAAGATTTGCGGCTCTTTGTTTTGGCTGTCGTCCGACATAATCATTACCATCTCTGTATTGCAGAGGGGACAGATTGGTTTTTTCATAACTACACCACCTGTTTTTTATTCATTATACTACGAAAAATTCGCCATGTCAGAATATTGCCTGTTATTTTAAAACAGATCATGCCACTACATGGGTACTAGTTTTACCTGTCCCCAAGCTGCCAGTTTTTCCCCTTTGATCGCCACCGCCCCGGTCACCCCTGGCACTGACGCCGCAAAGTCCACCGCCTTTTGTACATCTGCCTCTTCTTGCACCAGATTGCCGGCTGCCGTGGCCACAGCATCCGCCAGCGGGGCGGAGGGTGCCAGAATAACCACGGCGTCCGACCTGCCGAAACTTAATGAATGACCTACGGTGCCGGAGGAGGTGCAAATGCCAAGCGGGGTTTGCCCCGGCTGGATAGCCAGAGCAATGCGGTGACTGAACGGTGACTGCCCGGCAAAAATACCTACTTTTCTGGGCCGGGTCGTCTTTATAAAAATATCGCCGCCGTTTTCCACAATAACATCCCGGGAATACCGGGTCAAAGCTTTCCCTGCCAGTTGGGCAAAGGCGCCGGCCACCGCCGCCATTGGTCCAACCCCGGCCAGGCGGGCCGCCTCAGCCATCTCCACCGCCAGGGACGGTGCCCCGGCGACGGTTGGGTGAGGCTGCAAGCTGGTTTGAAAAACCGGGTCCTGGCGGATATACAACTCCAGCAGCCGGCGCTCTTGATAAATTAATTCCTCCGTCCGGCGCACCAGCTCAGGTGAAAAGCGTTCCCGCCGTACGCCGATATCCAAATCGGTTTCTCGCACCATCACTTGAAAATGCACCAGGTCATGCTGGCGGTGCAGGGAACGGTAAGTACGTTCGGTGTAGGTCAAGTTAAATCCTTACCTCCATGGCCCGTACCGGGCAAACCTTTAAACACTGCAGACAAACCACACATTTGTCACCGTTAAAATGAACCTCCATGGCCGGGCGCTCCAGATACAGGGCACCCGCCGGGCAGTGTACCGTGCAGGCGCCGCAAGCGGTACAGCGGTCATGGATACGCACCACTTCCTGGGTTAAAGGATGCACCGTGATGCCCTGATCCCTTAAATACCGGATGCCTTCTTCGTACCTCGGCCCATCCAAATCTAACACCATGGTTCCCTCCAGGTGAGGGTTAATCTGGGCCTTGACAATATTAACCACCAAATCGTAATCCTTAACCAAATGATAAATTATCGGCTGGTCAGAGGTGGTGGAAGTAAACCTTAAAACAATTTTATGCGGTGCCATACAAGCCGCTCCTTTCCTGATTACTTACTTACTTGCCAAAACTTTGCCCGTTAATCCGGCAGCCGGTCCGGGCAGCAACTGCACCGGTTCACCCAACAAGAAGTCACCCTTTTCTATCCACTGTTTTAAAATATGGGCAATTTCCCGGGCTTTAGCATAACTGGAAAGGGGCGCCGTAGGCACTTCTTTGCCCTGCACGGTAATTTTGCCCGATTTTAACCGGGCATAGCTGACCAGACCCAGGTTGCCCGCCAACCGGTTAGGATAACCCTCGCTGTAATCCACCACCGGAGCATGCAGTTCTTCGTCCGACAGGGCTGCAAACCGTAAAATTTCTTCATTGAGAATAGGAATCGGCACACCCAATCCCACCGTCAGAGTGGCACCATAACCCTGGAAGCTGGTACCCCTGAGCCACTGGGGTTTCATTTGCTTAAGATCTCCCAGCACTGCCAGGGTGCCGCCGGCAGAACCGACAATGTTGCCGCTGTCGTCTTTAAGCCAGCCGGGGAAGTGCTGGGTTCCGTTCCAAACCACATAACCAATGCCGCCGCCCAGGAAAATCCGAGTGCCGATACCAATGGTGGCAAAGTTGGGATCCTTCATCAACGGACTCAACTGCCCCGAGGTAGAGTAGTTGGCATTGCCCAGCCGGGGCTTCAAGGTCCCCATGTAGGTATAAATGGTCTTATCGCTTAAATTGACGGCACAGTTGTAATTTTGATAGGCATTACGGGGATTAAATAAAATAGCTTCATTGATGTCGTTAATGGTGATGCTGGTTTCTATCTCCCGGCGGGGATAACAATCTGTGCCGTAAGATAAAGCCTCCAGTTTAATCGGCTTGCCGGCCACCAGATCTTCAATCACATGCCCCCCGCCATAACGGAATGTACCGGGATAGTTGTTGTTGGCCGGATCATCTTCAGGCAGCTCGGTGGCCCCAATGTAAGCATCCACCGCCGCAATACCGGTATAGGCAGGCACACCGTTCAGCCAAACTTTGCTCATGCGAATACGGGGCGACGAATGCCCGAAGTTTAAAAAAGCCCCCGAGGAACACATGGGACCAAAGGTTCCCGTAGTCACCACGTCAACTTGAGCGGCTGTTTTGGCCAAACCCTGTTCCCGCACGCGGCCAATAACTTCTTCCGCCGTCAGTACCACTGCTTTACCGGCTTTGATGCGTTCGTTAATTTCTTTGTAGGTGCGTTCAACGCCCATGAGGTCCTCCTTCCGTGCTCTTTTGCCCCGACATAAACAAAACCCCTTCTTAACAGAAGAGGTTTTGATACTTGCTTAATCGCAGCACACCTCTTATCTGCCAGAAGAAAATCTTCTGCAGGAATTAGCACCTGTCCGGAATGCCGGATGGTTGCCGGGTTTCATTGGGCCAGTCCCTCCACCTCTCGGGATAAGAGCACAAAAATTATTTTATTTTTTGATTATTAAGTTTAACAACCCACCCTTAAATTTGTCAACCTAATTTTTTTCTACCCGGTATAACATTTCAATAACACCGGGGCCTTTATCTTCGTGAAGTTTAAAAAACTGTGCCAGCTTTGCCAGCTCCTGCTGATCCATAATAATGCGGTAGCCGGTAGGAAATTTGACCCAGAAAACCTCTTGATTTTTCATATCGGTTACTTCCAGGCCGTTGCTTTGCAAATACTGCACATGCTGCTGCACTAACAAGCTGCTGCACCTCCGAAAATATAATCTTAAATAAGGCCTTTGTCTATAATTAAGGCGGTGTTTTGCACCACCTTACTGTATAACCGGAAACTTTTTCTCAAAATCTAATCATGACAAGGAGGTGATATTATGACCTTGCAAAACGAAACCAGACCGGACCTGCTGGCAACCGGAGTCAGCAGTTGGCCGTACCGGCCGGAGGAACCTGCCGAGGATATAAATGCCGATTATATGTACGACCGGTACACTCACAGTTAGCACCGACCCTAAAATGTTTATACTCGAATTAGCGCCCCATGGCAAGGCAGGAAAAAGGTTTTAGTATTTTAGTCGCATGTCGTTAGGACTAAAGTCCCGTTTGTCCGCTGCCGCATTTGCCCAAATCACAAACCCGGCGGCCAACAGCCAATACTACTGTTGGCCGCCGGGTATTTTATACGGCAGCGAAAGGTTATGAAAACAATTTACTGACCGAAAGATCCTCATGAATACGAATAATAGCTTCGCCCAGCAAGGGCGCTACAGATAAGACCTTGATTTTATCAATCATTTTTTCCGGCGGCAGCGGTATGGTGTTGGTAATTACCACTTCTTTAATCACCGATTCTTCCAACCGTTGTATGGCCGGACCGGACAATACGGCGTGAGTGCAGCAAACATATATCTCTTTGGCTCCCCGCTCCATCAGGGCGGCGGCACCTTTCGTAATGGTGCCGGCAGTATCAATAATATCGTCAATCATGATTACCGTTTTACCTTTAATATTGCCGATAATATTAGTAACCTCAGCGACGTTGGGCTCCGGACGCCGTTTATCAATAATGGCTAACGGCGAGCCGATGCGTTCGGCCAGATCCCTGGCCCGGGTAACCCCACCGATGTCCGGCGACACCACCACCACATCTTCCTGCAAGTTTTGCTGGAAATATTCAGCCAAGATAGGCACCGCCGGCAGGTGATCCACCGGAATGTCAAAAAAACCCTGGATCTGTCCGGCATGTAAATCCATAGTAATAATCCGGCGGCAACCGCTGGCCGTCAGGATATTGGCCACCAGCTTGGCGGTAATGGGATCCCTGGCCCGGGTTTTCCGGTCCTGCCTGGCATACCCGTAATAGGGTATTACTGCTGTGATGCGGCGGGCAGAAGCCCGGCGCAAGGCATCTGCCATAATCAACAGCTCCATCAGGTGTTCATTGACCGGTGTGGAGGTTGGCTGAATAATAAAGGCATCCGAACCTCTGACGCTTTCCTCCACCTTGACCCGTATTTCCCCGTCGCTAAAACGGGTTACCTGGGATTTCCCCATGGCCACCCCTAGATACTGACAAATTTCCTTGGCCAATTCCGGATTAGCGTTACCGGCGAATATCTTTAAGCGTTTACTTCCGGAAGTCATTTATTTACCCCCAACATATAAATAATTGTGCGTTAAGCATGCCTGTAAGCGGGTGCCTGCATACTTACTTTCTTTTTTTCTTAACCCAATCCGCCAGATTGGTTTGCCGCTCTCTGGCCACCGCCAGGGCTTCGGCGGGTACATCTTTGGTAATGGTGGAGCCGGCAGCCACAACGGCATCCCGGCCCACCTTTACCGGTGCCACCAAATTGGTGTTGCTGCCGATAAAAGCACCGTCCTCCAGGACGGTTTGGTATTTGTTTTTGCCGTCATAATTACAGGTAATGGTACCCGCCCCTACATTAACCTTTTCCCCGATGACGGCATCGCCTACATAACTTAAGTGAGGAATTTTGCTGCCATTACCGATGGTGGATTTTTTAATTTCTACAAAATCCCCCACCTTGGCGTGTTCACCGATTACTGTACCCGGACGTATATAAGCATAAGGGCCGATCACCGTATGGCTGCCGATCCGGCTGCCGGCCAGCACCGCATATTGAATCTCTACCCCGTCACCGATCAGGCAATCGGTAATTCGGCTGCCCGGGCCGATGACACAACAGTTGCCGACCTCGGTTTGGCCCTGCAAAAAAGTAAAAGGCAAAATCACCGTATCCCGGCCGATTTTTACATCCTGCTCAATATAGGTGGTGGCCGGGTCCATTACCGTTACACCCTGCAGCATTAAATCCGCCAGCACCCGCTGCCGCAGCACTTGCTCAGCCCGGGACAACTGCAGGCGGTCGTTAATTCCCTGTACTTCCTGGGGGTCTGCCAGGCTTACTGCCTGCACCGGCAAACCTCTTTGCACCAATATTTGGATAATATCCGTCAGGTAATATTCCCCCTGAGCATTGGCCGGGGAAATTTCCCGCAGCGCCTCAAACAACCCGGCTCCTTTAAAACAATAGACACCGGTATTAATTTCCCGCACCAGCAGTTCCTCAGGCGAAGCGTCCTTTTGTTCCACAATCCGGCACACACCGCCGTCAGCTGACCTGATCACCCGTCCGTAACCGCCGGGGTCAGGCATTTCCGCCGTTAACAGTGTTGCTGCCGCACCGGTTTGCCGGTGGGCCTGCACCAGCCCGGTCAGGGTTGATGCCCGCAGCAGAGGCGTATCACCACAAACCACCAGCAGGTCACCCGCAAAATCGGCCAAGGCCTGTTCTGCCTGCAGTAAAGCATGGGCCGTTCCCAATTGTTCCTCTTGCAGCACCACCCGGGCCTGATCCCCCAGGAATTCCCTTACCTGTTGGACACCAAAGCCGGCCACCACCACTGTATTGGTTGCACCGGCGCCAACCACCGCCCTTAACACATGTCCCAACATAGGTCGGCCGCCAACCCTGTGCAATACTTTGGGCAAATCAGACTTCATTCTGGTTCCTTTGCCGGCTGCCAGGATCACCGCAGCAAGTTCCATTCGGTGCCCCCCTTTTTCTTTCTAAAATATATCATATCCTTATTAAGCCCAAGTTTTACTACCAACCGTAACGTTTCCACAAAAAAACACAATATCCTTTTTAAATTGACAAAAAACGATAAAAAATAGAATATTTAGAAAATAAAAAGGGAGCCCTGTGCTCCCTTTGTGTTTTTGATTTAGATGGCCTCTTTATATGCTTGCAGGACAGCGTTTTGGATAATTTCTCTGGCCGAAGAATTAATAGGATGAGCAATATCCCGGAATTCCCCGTCCGGAGTTTTTCTGCTTGGCATGGCTACAAACAAACCGTTTTGCCCCTCAACCACTTTAACGTCGTGAATTACAAAGGCATCATCCAGTGTGACGGACACAATGGCTTTCATTTTGCCTTCCATGAGTACCTTCCGTACCCGCACATCGGTTACATGCAAGATTTTTCACCACCTTCCGCTGCATCAACTTCTGTTGGGCTAGTTAATTCTGCAGCGAAAAGGAAATTCCTGCTTATTTCAAAACTTTCTTATAATTTTTCTGTCTTTTTTTATAGACTATTTTAACACCTCCAAAGCATAACCCATATTGGTCAAGGATTGTACAATTTCCTGCAGGTGTGCTGCATTCCTGGTTTCCAAAGCAAGCTCCACTTCGGCCTGGGTCAGCGGCACACTGGGCTTAATCCGGTCATGGGCAACAGAAATTACATTAGCCCCGCCGGCGGCTAAAGCAGATAACAGTTTTTGCAACGAACCGGGTTTGTCTGTAATAACGGTACGCAGTCTTAAGTACCGCCCCGCCTTCACCAGACCCCGTTCAATAATGATGGAGACGACGTTAACATCGATGTTGCCGCCGCTCAGGATAACCGCCGCCTTTTTACCCGCCGTCCGGCATTTTCCATGCAGCAGGGCGGCAATTCCCACCGCCCCGGCTCCCTCAACCACCAGTTTGGCATTTTCCAGCAGCAGCAAAATGGCCCGGGCTATTTCTTCATCTGTTACCGTAACTATTTGATCCACATAATGCTGCACCATTTTAAAGGTAAGATCGCCGGCCCGGCGTACCGCTATACCGTCGGCAATGGTGTGGGCGGCAGCCAATTCGGTTACCTTGCCCTTGCGGCAGGCTTCCAGCATACAAGGGGCGTCTGCCGCCTCCACCCCGATGATCTGTACGCCGGGCCGCAATTCTTTAATGGCGCAGGCAACACCTGAAATCAGCCCGCCGCCGCCCACCGGCACCAAAACGGTTTCCACCTCCGGCAGGTCTGCCAGCAGCTCTAAGCCAACCGTGCCTTGCCCGGCAATTACCCAGGGGTCATCAAAGGCATGCACAAAGGCGGCCCCGGTTTCCTGTCGGATCTCTTGGGCCCGGCAAAAAGCATCGTCGTATCCCTGACCCTGCAATACCACATGAGCCCCGAAAGAGCGGGTGCGCTCCACCTTGGTAATGGGTGCCCCCTCGGGCATAACTATAGTGGCAGGTATTGATGCCTGCCTGGCGGCAAAGGCCACTCCCTGGGCATGATTGCCGGCGGAGGCTGCCACCACGCCCCGGCCCGCCGCCTTGCCCAGCACAGCAATCTTATTGCAGGCACCCCTCAGTTTAAAGGAACCGGTCTTTTGCAAGTTCTCCAGTTTTAAAAAAACCTGCGTGCCGGTCATTTGATCAAAGTATTCAGCCGGTTCCAACGGCGTATGCCGGCAGATTCCCTGCAACCTTTCCCTGGCTGCCATAATATCCTGTAAAGTGACATCCTGATAACCCATAACACCTGCTCCTTGCATTTAAGTCGGGGGGACGGTGCTCAACTTGATTTAGTTTTGTCAAACCTCAGGGCGCCGGCAAAGTTCCTGCCGGCCCGGCCTGCCGGTATCCTAACACCCGACAAACCAACTGCAGATCGGAGGGTTTATCTACATCCATGCCTACTTCCGGGTAAGGGCAAATTACGGCCCGGCCCTTAATCCCCAGCAAGCGGCCGGCTCTCGCCTCCGCTTCCGCCAGGGTAAGCCGCCGCAGCAATAACTTGCAAAGCAGGCTGAAGCCCACCCGCCTGGCCAGTGCCAGGGGCTGCTTGCGCAGTTGCACCAATTCCCGGGCCAGACCCAGGCACCCGTCCACCACCCGGGGATTAACCCAAAACAGGTTGCCGCCGGTAAAAATACCCTCCCGAAACCGGATATAGGTGCGCTTGGCACCCGGAAACCTGGCCGTAATCATCTCCTTGGGTACCAGCGGAAAATAAAAATCCAGGCTGCGATCCCCGCAAAGGGATACAAAACCCGTTACCGCTTCACCGGTAAGCAGCGGGATATCCGAAGTAACCAGCAAAAAGGGCCGGTTCATTTGGCTGCAGCCCCGCTGAATATTTTCTGTCAAACTTTGCCCGGCGGCCGTCCATTGGACCTGCGGCGGCAAAACTTCTTTTACCGCCGCAGGCCCCACCACCATAATGCGACCCACCTGGCCGGATTGTTGCAGGGCGTTAAGCACATAATTAATCATCCTGCGCGGCCCGATCTTGATCAGGGCTTCATAGGGTTCCCGGCTGACACCGTGCAAAGCACCGGTGTTAGGACTGCCGGCCAGCACCAGGGCATCAATCATCCTTTTTTTGTGCCCCCTTAAGGGAATTCAACATGCTGTTTTCGGCATTGTAAATATGCTCCCGGGCCAGGTTCTGGGCCAGTTCAATGTTGCGGTCGGCAATGGCATCCACAATCTGCCGGTGCTCCTCCACCGCATCCTTGCTGCGGCCCGGTTGAGAAAGGGATACCGTTCTTACCCGCTGAATTATTTCACGCAGGTGGGTGATAATCTGCTGTAACCGTTCATTGCGGCTGGCCTTGTACAGCAAATCGTGAAAATCCGTGTCTGATTCCACAATGCCGTTGATATCCTGCTTATTGGTTTGCTCAGAGTAAGCCAGCAAGGACCTTTCCAACTGCTCAATCTCTTCCTCGGTAGCCCGTTCGGCAGCCAGGCCGGCTGCCAGGGCTTCCAGAGCCGCCCGCACTTCAAACACATCCGTGATATCTTTTAAGGAAATGCCGGCCACATAGGCCCCCTTGCGGGGAATCATCACCACAAAACCTTCCAACTCCAGCTTACGGATGGCTTCCCTGACAGGGGTGCGGCTGACACCCATCTCCTCCGCCAATTGAATTTCCATTAACCGTTCGCCGGGTTCCAGTTTGCCGGATATAATAGCCTCCCGCAGGGTTTCAAAAACTATTTCCCGCAAAGGTTTATAGGCATCTAATTTAATCGGCACTAATCTCGGTTCGCTCACTTGCTCCGCCCCCTCAAAATATTTTTTTGCCTTTACAATCAAATTATTATATCATAACCGAGGCCAAAATCTGACAGTCAGGTAACACAAGCCGGCGGGCAACAGAGGCAGCGGCAGCTTCATCTTCCGTAAGCCCAAAAACAGTGGGGCCGCTGCCCGACATTAACACACCAAGGCACCCCGCAGCCAGCAACGCTTCTTTCACCTGCTGCAATTGGGGATGCCATTTTATGGTAACACTCTCCAGCACGTTGCACAGGTTAGCAGCCACCCGGCTCAAGTCTCCTTGGCGCAGGCTCTCTGCCATAGCTGCTGTGTCCGGCCGGCTACCCAGGGCGGCCAGGTTTAAATTTCTGTAAACCTCCGCTGTGCTGACTCCAAAGGGCGGCTTTACCAATACCACACCAAAACGCGGGGCGGGCGGCAACGGTGTCAGCAATTCGCCCACTCCCCTGGCAATGGCGGTGCCCCCCAACAGACAAAAGGGCACATCCGCCCCCAGCCGCACCGCCAGCCGGCTCAGTTGTTCATCCGTCAATCCCAGCTGCCATAGCCTGTTCAGTCCCCGCAGGGCGGCGGCCGCGTTGCTGGAACCGCCGGCCAGACCGGCGGCCACCGGTATTTCTTTATGCAGGCGGATCAGGGCTCCCGCCTGCTCGCCTGCGTACTGCCGCAGTAAGCGGGCCGCCTTAAAGACCAGGTTGTCTTCGCCTGCCGTTACGGGGACACCGGATACATCAAGCACTATTTCCCCCGGCCGGTAGGCAAACTCCAGGGTATCATGCAGCCCGATGCTCTGCATGATCATTTCTACCTGGTGATAGCCGTCCGGTCGGCGTCCCAGTACGTCCAACGTTAAGTTTATTTTGCCATGGGCATTCAGTCGCAGTCCCATGTTTCCCCTCCTATGCAGTAATAAAACTGCTATTCCCCACACAGGAAGCAAAAACCTTCTTTTGCCACAGGCAATTCTCCCATCCAAATTGCAGCGCTTTAATTTCTATTATTTACTATCACTGCCAAAAAAATACGAGCAGCCGCAACCACCGTCCATCATAATATAAAACATACGAAAGGAGGGGCTTTTATGAATGAAAGCAAAATGTACCGGGCAGGACTTACCCTGTTCATAGATCCCCAAACCAGGCGCTTGAGTGTTTATACCGGTGACCGCTTGACCAAAAGTTACCCGGTGGGGGTGGGAAAACCGGCCACTCCGACGCCTGCCGGCGATTTCAGGGTGATTAACAAAGTAACCAACCCGGGCGGTGTCCTGGGCAGCCGCTGGCTGGGGTTAAATATTCCCGGCGGCAATTACGGCATCCATGGCACCAACAACCCCGCCTCCATCGGCAACCTGGTTTCTCTTGGTTGTATTCGTATGCATAATCACCATGTAGAAGAACTTTTCCCCCAGGTACCGCTGGGGACACCGGTTCGCATTGCCGCCGTACCCGGTTATAACCGGCGGGAGAACCCCGCCGTCGCCCCTGACCCCGGCAGCGGCCTGCCGCTGGATCACCGCAGGCATGTGGTGCGTCCCGGCGATACCCTGTGGAAAATTGCCCGGCAATATAATGTGGCTTTGGATGTACTCCTGGCCGCCAACAGCCACCTGGCAAACCCGCATCTGTTGCAGGTGGGGCAAATTATTTATATTCCCGGCTAAACAAACCGGGATGATCAGCCGGTCATGCACCCGGCAAAGCCGCTGTGCGTGATTAACCGGCGGACAAGCCTTAACCAAAGATTTGAGTCTTTGTCAATAATTCATTTGTCCATTGTATACATACATTATTTTTTGAATTTTGCAGGAAAAAGATTGTCGCCATTGAATATAAATTTTAAAATAATTATTTTTAACTAAGGTAGGTGGTTTTATTTTGGATGCTTTTGCAGCTTTTGTCAGCAAGTTGAATTCATTTGTGTGGGGCCCTTACATGCTGGTGTTTTTGGTGGGCACCGGCATCTTCCTCACCCTGCGGCTGGGGTTCCTGCAGGTAAGAACCCTGCCCTATGCCCTGAAGCTGGCTTTTTCACCCCGCCAGCAAGACAAAAAATCCGAGGGTGACATTTCTCACTTCCACGCCTTAATGACCGCCCTGGCAGCTACCATTGGCACCGGTAATATTGCCGGCGTGGCTACGGCGGTATTTACCGGCGGGCCGGGGGCTGTTTTTTGGATGTGGGTAACCGCCTTTTTCGGTATGGCCACCAAATACGGTGAGGCCATCCTGGCTGTTAAATACCGTATTGTGGACGAAAAGGGGGAAATGGCCGGCGGCCCCATGTATTACATTGACCGGGGCTTGAAACTGAAATGGCTGGCCTGGGCCTTTGCCTTTTTTGGCGCCTTTGCTTCCTTTGGTATCGGCAATATGACTCAGACCAACTCGGTGGCCATGGCCATGAACGGCACCTTTGGCATCAGCCCCATCATTACCGGTATCATTCTTGCTATTTTAACCGGTGCCGTCATCCTGGGCGGCATTCAAAGCATCGGCCGGGTTACCGGCTTTGTGGTGCCTTTTATGGCTATCTTTTATGTATTGGGCGGCCTGGCTATTATTGTCCTGAACCTGGATAAATTAGGTCCCGCCCTCGCCCTTATTCTTAGCGATGCTTTTACCGGCCAGGCGGTTGCCGGCGGCGCCCTGGGTACGGTTATTCGCTACGGCGTAGCCCGCGGGGTTTTCTCCAACGAAGCCGGTTTGGGTTCTGCCCCCATTGCGGCAGCCGCTGCCAAAACCGACCACCCCGGTCGCCAGGCCCTGGTTTCCATGACCGGTACCTTTTTGGACACCATTGTGGTTTGTTCCATTACCGGCATTGTCTTAGCTATGGCCGGTCTCTATACCGGTGAAGCTTCGGGTGCTCAACTGACCATTGCTTCCTTTGAAGCTTTCCTGCCCGGCATGGGTAAATACATTGTCACAATCGGTCTTATCTTTTTTGCTTATTCCACTGTACTGGGCTGGTCCTATTACGGTGAAAAGTGCTTCCAGTACATCTTTAGCCGCAAGGCGGTTGTTTACTACCGTTACGCCTTTGTAATTGCCACTTTTATTGGCTGCACCCTGGAACTGGATCTGGTTTGGGATATTGCCGACACCTTAAACGGCGCCATGGCTATCCCCAACTTGATCGGCCTGCTGGGACTGTCGGGTGTTATTGTTTCGGAAACCAAGTCTTTCATGGAAATCAGAAAGCGTGAGAAACAAGCGGAACGCTCCGGTACTTCCATAGGAGCATAACTTTAATTTATCTTGGCAAAGTTTATTAAAAGCCAAACCCCCCTGCCTTATTGCAGGGGGTTTGGCTTTTTTAGTTTGTTTAATTGCAATTAAACAAACTATATTGTATAATAACCGCAACATTATTATGCAAGGGGATTACAAACTATGGGAACACTAGAACATGCCATGTATTCATTTATTGAAGATATGGGCCTGCTGTTTGAAAAATCCGGTGCCTCTAAGACTTTGGGCCGGGTTTTTGCCTATCTGTTGCTGGCTGAACAACCAAAAACGTTGGATGAAATTGCCGAAGATCTGTTGTTTAGCAAAGCCACCGCCTCCCTCACCATCCGCCAGGGTTTGCTGATTCAATTTATTGAAAAGGTAAGCCTGCCGGGCGAGAGAAAAACTTATTTCCGCGTCAATACCACCGCCTGGGTGAGGGCCATGTCTGCTAAACTGAAAGCACTTCATGAGTGGGAGGCTATCATTGCCCGGGGCCTTGGTATTTTGTCGACGGAAAATCAGCAAGCAGCCCAAAACCTGCTGGCCATGAAGGATTATTTTGATTTTATTAACTGGTATTTGTCAGACATCAATGAATATTACGAGCGCTGGCAAAAGGGCGAGTTTCGTACTACATAACCCGTCCGAAGGGGGACATAATGATGTCAAAGATGCCGCTGTTAAGATTGCAGCAAGTAAGCCGCCGGTTTGTCATGGGGGAAGTAACCGTTCAAGCTTTAAAAGAAACCTCCCTGGAAATTTATCCCGGTGAGTTGCTGGTAATTTTAGGCCCCAGCGGCTCAGGCAAAAGTACTTTATTAAATATCATCGGCGGCATGGATGCACCTTCTACGGGAGATTTGTTTTTTGCCGGTGAAAACCTGAGCCGGGCCAATGAAGCAAGGCTGACCCGCTACCGACGGGAGCAAGTAGGTTTTGTCTTTCAGTTTTATAATTTAATTTCTGATTTAACCGCCCGGGAAAACGTGGAACTGGCCGCCCACCTGGTGACTGACCCGCTGCCGGTGGATGAAGTATTAAGAGAGGTAGGTTTAATCAACCGGCAGCATCATTTTCCTTCTCAATTGAGCGGTGGCGAACAGCAGCGGGTGGCCATTGCCCGGGCAGCAGTAAAAAAGCCTCAATTATTGCTATGTGATGAACCCACCGGTGCTCTGGACCAACAAACCGGCCGGCGCATTCTGGATTTGCTGTCCCGGATTAACCGCCGGTATGGCAGCACGGTTGTTATTGTTACTCACAACACCGTCATCGGCCGGTTGGCCCAACGCACTGTGCGCATGGGCAGCGGCAGCATCCTGGAAATTGCCGTTAACCCCTCACCCCTCCCGCCGGAAAGGATTGATTGGTAGTGAGTGTACTAACCAAAAAGCTGCTGCGTACCATCCGGCATACCCGAGGGCCCTTTCTGGCGGTGGTGGCAGTGGTCATGGCCGGCATTTCCCTTTACATTGCCATGGCCACTTCATATTACAATCTTAGCCGTTCCCAGGCTGATTTTTACCGGACATACCTTTTTGCCGACTATTACTTTCATGTGGTTCAAGCCCCTGAACAAGTGGTTAAGCAAATTGCCGCTCTCCCCGGCGTGGCTAAAGCCACCGGCCGCTTGCAAAAAGACCTGCCTCTTTTAAGAGAAAATAACCGGCGGGCTACTGTGCGTTTAATCAGCTACCCCATCCCCATGACGGGTGAGGTTAACCAAGTGCAAGTGCTGACCGGTCGCCTTTTTAATAAATACTCCCAAGGCGGCAGCATGGAAATTTTAAACCGATCCCAGGTTTGCCCGGGTTAATCATCTGTCTGTTAACGATACTGTTAAAATTATTGCGGCTGGCCGGGTGGTTCCCCTGACCGTAGTGGGCACCGCCACCGGCCCGGAACTAATATATCCGATGCAAGACGCCGCCAGTCTGGTTACCGATCCGCAAAACTTCGGCATAATCATGATGTCTCACCATTCGGCCCAGCAAATTTTAAACCTGCCGGGCCAGATTAACCAGGTAGTAATTAAACTGGCGCCCGGCGCAGATGAAAAGAAGGTTAGACAGCAGGTTGAACACATTTTGCAGCCTTACGGCAATTTAGCCGCTTATCCCCGGCAACAGCAGTTAAGCCACGCGGTTTTGCAATCTAAACTGGATGGCCTGCGGGCTTCCTCACGTTTTCTGCCGGTCATCTTCCTGGGCATTGCAGCAGCCATTCAATTTATTGTATTGAGAAGGCTGATCAAATCTCAGCGCACGCAAATCGGGGTTATGAAAGCCCTGGGCTGCCGCAACGGTCAAATTATTGCCCACTATACGGCATATGCCTTAGCAGTGGCCCTGGCAGGTGCGCTGCTGGGCTGCCTGCTGGGTGTACTGCTGGCCTCGGTAATTTCTCAAACCTTTGCCAAATACTTTAACCTGCCTGCCGCCCTTGGCGGGGTTAACCAGCAGGCCATCTTGTACGGCTTTTGGCTCAGCCTGGCGACCGGTGGCTTGGCCGGCGTTACTGCTTCCCAAGACATCAGCAAAATACAGCCGGCCACAGCTATGCGGCCGGCACCGCCTCTGAAAGGCGGCCCCATCCTGCCGGAAAAGTGGCAATGGTTCTGGCGCCGACTGGATGCCGGCCGGAAAATGAGCTGGCGCACCACCCTGCGCCACCGGGGCCGTTTTGCCTTTACCCTGGCAGGCGTCATGCTGGCAGTGGGCATGCTGGTGGCAGCTCTCTTTACCCGGGATGCCGTTGACTACATGCTGAGAGAACATTTCCAACAGCAGCAGCGTTATAACTATTTGTTGCGTTTTTCCCACCCGGTGAAAGAAAGCGAACTGCTGGCTATCCGCCGTCTGGCGGGTGTGCAAAAGGTGGAGCCGTTGCTGGAACTACCTGTCAGGCTGCACCACCAAGGAAAATCTGAAGAAAATCTCCTGGTCGGGCTTCCCGCCGGAGTTACCTTGAAAAAATTGACTGAAGCGGCCGGCCAACCCATGCATCTACCTCCGGCAGGGCTTTTGGTTCATGCCAGAACGGCCCAAAAACTGGGCTTGCGGCCCGGCCACTGGGTGGTAGCGGAAATCATGGGAGAAAAAGGGTTATCACGCAAGGCTGCCTTAAAAGTAGCCGGTATCCACCACCAGATTATCGGCCAGGCATCCTATATCCGCCTGCCCCAGGCTAACCAATTGCTGGGAGAAAGTCACCTGGTATCGGGTGCTATGCTGTTGGTTGACCCTGGGCTAAGCGTTGAGCCGGAAAACCAACTTAACCGGCTGACAGGCGTGTCCTTTATCCTAAGTAAGCAAAAAGAGCTGGATTATTTTAAACAAAACCTGGACAGTTTGCTTTACACAGTTTCCCTCATGGTGTTGTTTGCTGCCCTGCTGGGGTTTGCCATTGTTTATAATACCGCGGTGATTAATTTTAATGAACGCAAGCGGGAACTGGCCAGCCTGCTGATGCTGGGCTTCACCGCCAGGGAGGTTGCCGGGCTGCTGCACCGGGTCACCATATTGCAAGCCTTGCCGGGCGTATTGTTAGGGCTGCCCTTGGGTTATTTCATGGCCCGGGGTTATGCGCAGGCTGTCAGCAGCGATCTCTTTAGCCTGCCTGCGGTTATTTACCCGGCTACTTATCTTTACGCTGCACTGGGAGGTATTTTGTTTATTGCTGCTGCGCATTTGCTTGCGGTACGGCAACTGCGGCAACTGGATTTCGCAGAGGTGCTGAAAAATAAAGATTAGGGGGGTTCCGGATGCGCCAAAAAAATATTTACCTGGCCGGCGGGCTGTTGATGCTGGCGGTATTTAGCCTGGTTAAACTTACCGGCAACAGTCCGGCACCGGAAACTGTAACAGTTAAAACCGGTACGATTGTGCAAACCGTGGAGGAATTTGGCATTGTACGGCCGGCGGTTAAACATGATCTGTATGCCAGCCAACCTGCCCGGGTGGTGCAGGTGCCGGTAAAAAACGGCCAGTCAGTTAGCCAAGGGCAAACCCTGGCAATCACGGAAAATCTTGATTTGGCCGTTCGGGAAATTTGTCGGTTTGCCGTTGATCCCTTTAACAGCGATACGCACCGGACCGGACGGCAGTAAGCAGGTTATGGAGGTGGTAAACGGCCGAACAACCTACCGGACCGTGCAAACCGGCCCCCAGGACAATGATCAGATAGCCATTATCGACGGGCTGTCCCCCGGCAGTGTGATTATTAGGGATGGCAGCCGGCAGCCGGCAGATTAATTTAAGATTATTTCTTCAGTAATAAAAATGCCCCGGCAGCCATAAGAAAAGTGCCGGCCAGGTGATACCAATTAAAGGGCATGCGGGCTACCCCAAAGAGACCCAGGTGATCGATGGCCGCAGCGGTTAACACTTGTCCCACAATAATGGCGGTGGTGGCCGGTGCAACACCCACCGCAGGAATACTGCGGGCCACCATATAAACAATTAAGACGCTTAAGATGCCCCCCAAATAAGTATACCAGGGGGCAGCCGCCCACTTTGCCAACTCGCAGGTGCCCAAGCGGCAAATGAAAACCAGTATGCCAACCGCCATCGTACCCACCACATGCACTATCAGGGTCGCTTCCCACAAACCGGCAATCCTGCCCAAGGCGGCATTTAAGGTCCCCTGCAGGGCCATGGTTAAGCCGGACGCAGCAGCGATAATAAGAGCTAACAACTTGTTGTCCATGCCATCCTCCAAGGAAAAAGCAGGCCTGCAGCCTGCTTCAGACTGTAGACAAAGGTGTAAAACAAAGTGAGGTGGTTTTATGATCCCCTGTCGGCGACTTGTCGAAGCACCGGTAACAGCACTTGATGAGCGAAAGGAGCCCATTGGGGTGGCGCCCACAGGACGTGGGCGCCAGCCGAACCGGCCAGGAGCGGCCGTTTGAGGCGACCCCAATGGCCACCGTAGCGAATCATCGTGGCTGTCGGTGCGCAAACCGGAGCCAAAGGGGATCATAAACCACCCATAATGTTTGTCGACACTCTGAAGCATTCCTGCCGCCTGCTTTACCGATGCCGGGCGTTAAACCAAAATGTCATGGCCCAGGGACCGCAATGTCCCCCGCAGGTAATCGGTGTGAATAACCCCCGGGTCAAAATCTACCGTCACAGTGGCATCCTGCAAATTCACAATCACCTTATCAACTCCGTCAATTTGCGAAAGATAAGTTTCAATTTCCTGCTTATCATGCCTGCCACCCTGCAACCCGCCAATTTTGAATGTTTCAGTCACAGTTTGCTGATGCCCTGACATAGGCTCGGTCAAAACGTTCACCTCCTGAGATATGTCTTATTTTTTACCGTAAACCGAGCCGTTATACACCAACAATCAACCCCTGCCGGGTTGCTGCCGTCCGACCGGGGCCGTAACTGCGATGGTTTGCACTTTTAAATACCCCCGGCTATTTTCAAAGACACATCCACCCTTACCATTCCTGCGCCGGTAAAGTTTTTGTACATCCCCTTTACCTTTTGGGCCCCGGCTAACAAACGACGGCGCAGGGAATCAATATCTTCCTCCGGGTATTTGGCCTTTAATAAAGCTGCTGCGCCGGTAATGTGGGCGGTAGCCATGGAACTGCCGTTCAGCCGCACATAACTGCCCCAGAGGTAGGTTGATACAATATTGCTGCCGGGTGCCAGCAGATCCACCTCCGGACCGCTGCTGCTAAAGCTCGCTAACTTGCCCCGGCTGTCCGCCGCGGCAACACTGAGGGTTTCATCAAACACCGACGGATAATCCACCGTATACGGGGCCCCGTCATTACCGGCTGCCGCCACAAGCAGCAGGCCCTGCCGGCGGGCTGACCGGACCGCTTCTTCGAGAGCCTGGCTGTACTTATCGGTGCCAAAACTCATATTGGCCACCTGTATGCGGTTGTTTAAACACCAGTGGATGGCCCGGATAGCATGCAAAACAGTCCCTTCGCCTTTTTGATCCAGCACCTTGACAGCATACAGGTTTGCCTCGGGTGCTACACCTACAATGCCTTTGCCAGTGTCGGCTGCGGCAATGATCCCCGCCACATGGGTGCCGTGACCGTTGTCGTCATGATAAGAAGCACCGGGGACAACCAAGTTTATCCCCCCCTTGAGATTGCCCCCCAGGTTTGGATGGCTGCCATCAATGCCGCTGTCAATCACTGCCACTTTTACTCCCTGACCCCGGGTTTCCGGCCAACAGGCAGGGGCCCCGATATAATGTACACCCCAGGGAATTAACTGGTCTTGCTCATAATGAAAAGGTTTAAACTTGGCCGGCGCCCAGGGCACCAAACGAATTTGACAGTTTTCTTCCACCGCTGCCACCATGCCGGCAGATCTCAGCTGTTCATCCGTTACCTCCTCCGGCAACAGGCAAGCAATGCCGTTAACAAGCGGCAGAACACTGATCTCCTGTGCTCCTGTTCGGTAAAGGAACTCTGTTTGAGACGGGGTCAGTTCACCACGATAAAGACGATGTTTGAACAGGATTATTCTTTGCCGTTTTTTTCTACCGACCATAGCTTCAACCCCTTTAGCCGGCACGTCCTCTACTCATCTTTGTTTTCCTCCGTCTTCACCGGTTTGCCGGCACTGTTGTTATCCACCTGGTCGCTGCTCAACAATCCCTGCAGGATATTGCCCAGGGGAGTTAAAATACTGGCTAAGTCAACCTCTTTTTCCTTATTGTGCCGGGCAGCACCCTGCCGCTCCTGGGCTTTTACCGTAGCTACAATAGAGTCAAACATAACACCCAGGCTGCCCGCCACAATATCCATCACTTTGCCGGTAACCTTGACCCCTTTAATGACCTTGCGTAAGGTTTCCTCCACCGAAACCTCCCGTTTGCTTGAAGTTTTGTGCTGGCCGGAAAGGTTTTCTATGATCTCGTTCAATTTATCCAGTTGTTCATTCAGTTGGTATTCTGCCTGGCGCTGCAGCTCAACCCGTGAAACAATGTCAACCAGTTTATCCATGTTTGCCAGCACACCGGAAACTTGATCCAGTTCACTGCTCTTTTGGGAGTGGATGCTCTCCAATCTGGTGACCAGCTGCTCTAAGTTACTGGCGAGCCGGTTGCTGGATCTTTCACCCACTGTGATCACTCCCTTCTAACAAGACCTCTAAGGACACATCTCCTGGCTGGAAGGGGCTACACGAGGGTGTAGCCCCTTCCCTCATAAAGGATAGCAAACTTTTGATTTAAGCCATTAGCACCAGCAAAAGCAGCAGCAGAAGATAGCCAAAGCCAGGAACAGGTAAAGACCCAGCAGGTGGACAGGCAGAATACCACAGAATACCAGAGCGATGCCGATGATAAAGAGTGCCAGCAGCAAGCAGCAGCAAAGGCCAAGATTTCCGCCGTAACCTCCGGAAACTTTTTCCTTAATGCCTTCCAGTACGTTAGACATCTAAATTCCTCCTTATGTTTAAATCTGTGAACGATATCCCGGGACCGTTCTTACATTAAATTATGAGAAAAGGGGACTTTGTGTTACATTCCAATCAGACAAATTTTGCATGACAAAGTAAAAAAGGGCAGCCATCAGGCTGCCCTTTTCGGACTATAGACAAAGGCTGTGAAACAAAGTGAGGTGGTTTTATGATCCCCTGTCGGCGACTTGTCGAAGCACCGGTAACAGCACTTGATGAGCGAAGGAGCCATTGGGGTGGCGCCCACAGGACGTGGGCGCCAGCCGAACCGGGCCAGGATGGCCCGTTTGAGGCGACCCCAATGGCGACCGTAGCGAATCATAGTGCTGTCGGTGCGTAGACCGGAGCCAAAGGGGATCATAAACCACCGATAATGTTTGTCGACACTCTGAAAAGGACTGCCCCCGGGCTGCCCTTTTTTACATCATGGTTTTTTAAAAAATGCCTGGCAAATTAGCTATATTAAGCCCCGTGGCTTTGCTGAACTCGTCCCGGGCTTTGGTTTTGCTGGCCTGTTGGGCCTGCCGGTAAGCTTCCGCCAGCATTTGGCCCAATTCTTCCGGAGCCGTGGCATTAATGCGGTCAGGATCAAAACGGACAGCTAAAACCTGCTGCTGACCGTTCATGATAACCCTTACCAGCCCGTCTCCCGCTGTTGCCTCCACCGTCAGCTCCTTTAATTGTTGTTGCAACCCCTGCAACTGGCCAAGTATTTTCGACATGTTGCCGAACACAAACTCATCCTCCTTAAACTTTAAACATATTCATAAAATTGGACAGGTTAATGCCTGTCATTTTGGCTACCTGTTCCTGCACCTTGCTTCTGCTTGCCTGCTGGGCCAGGTTAATAGCTTCCGCCACTTTATCTTCTAACTCCTGGACATCCTGTTGCATAAGCCGGGGCGCAATTTGTACCTTTAATAAATTTTGCACACCGTTCATTAAAACCGTAACATCCCCGTCACCTACGGTTATTTCCACCTGTATTTCCTTTAAGGACTCCTGCATATTTTGTACCTGCGACAACATGCCGCCCAGATTACCAAACAAACCTAACCAACCTCCTTAAAACGATGATGTGGGAGCGCCCAGCCGAGGATCCCACTTCAAAATACCCCGGTGAGGTAAAGCCTGCTCCTTCCTGGTATTATCCTGGCCTTGGGAGGGCTTTTCGGCCGGCGTATCCTTTGGCTGCTCTTTTTTCTCTTCCCGTTCCTTTACCCGCTGGCCCTCCGGCGGCCGCTTAGGCCCCAACAAGTTGGCCAGCAGCGCCATTAAGGCAGCCGGGTTAGCGGCGCCGGCAGCGGGGCCGCCCAGCATGCCGGCCAGCGCGGCCAGCATGGCCGGATCAAGGCCTGGTTTGCCGCCCATCTCGCCGGTTGCTTCTGCCCCCCTGGGCGGGCCCAGCAGTCCGGCCAGAGAAGCCAACAGCGACGGGTCAATTCCCCCCGGGCTGCCGGCGGCCGCCGCAGCCCCCTGAGGCGGCATGGCCCCGCCCAGCAGCCCGGCCAGCTGGGCGGCCATCTCCCGGGTTCCTGATACCTGTTGTTTTTCCGGCAAAATACGGTTCAGGCAGTTGACAATACCCAGCAGATTCATTAAGGCCAGCATAATCATTGTAGTATGGTGGTCTGCCCCATGCTGGGCTTGCAAATGCAGCAGCTTAAACATGGCTTCGTCCAGGCCCTGGCTAATGGTGTCGGACGGCTGGGTTGGCAGTTCTCTGCCCTGCTGCAACTGTTTTTCTTCCCTATCGTTAGCCATTCTTTCCCCTCCTTATGTCAAAAAAAACTAACACTATAATATATGTGGCGCAGTCCTGCTTCGTGTTTATCAGACAATCTCTGTAGCCTGGTATAAAAAGGAAAGCCGCCCCAAGGCAGGCGGCTTTGCCGTATTTGCTAAGCGCGAATGGTTAAGGTTGCGTCATCCACCAGCACATAAGCCCCGTTGCCTGCTTCCGGCGTAAAGACCAGGGATACCAGGCCGGAAACCGCTCCGGCCGGTGCGGTGGCGGTGACACACTTTTGCACCCAGGTGCCGTTAATCTGTTCTTCGGTGAAGGTCTGTACAGCGGCAGAATTAATGGTATTGCCTGCTGCGTCAAAGAAGGCTACCCGGGCTTCAACGGTATAGTCTGCCACTGATCCCGGCGGAACTGCTTCAGAGATATAGAAGCAGAATTCATACCTGAGACCGGGGCGGATTACATCGGCAGGTATGGTTTGACTTATGGAAGCCGGTTGGGACGGGTTGGCCGTGCAGCTGCCGGGCGGCAGGAAACCGGCGGGAGGTCCGCCCAGGCCAACGGCAAAGCCGCCGTTGCGCCCCTGCTGCCCCGGGGCTGCGTTGGACTGCTGCCAGACTGCCAGCACACATCCTGCGAAGGCTTCAAATCCGGTATTGGCCAGCACCTGGCTTCCGACCAAATCCTGATCCGGTATGCAGGTTTGGATAAAGATTTGCTGATCCTCGGTTATTTTTAATGTAAAGGTAATGTTTGCCACTTGCTGTACCCGGGTGGGACGGGGCAGTTCAAAGTCTACATCCACGTCTACATCCCGGAATTCAATATCGATGTTGCCGGGATTGCTGACCGGCAGGGGGGGACTTAATTTAATGCTTTTGGTAAAAGGCACATCCTCGCCAAAATGCCTGACATCGTCCTCTTTATTAACATAGTACACCTGTTTGTGCAGGGTACCGTGCACCGTTATGCTGCGGAGTTCCCGGGGGCCGCAAACCGGGTCACCAAAATGTACGGTGGCCTTGGGGCTGTTGCAAGGAGCATGGCCGCTCATGACCGGGCCGCTGAATACCGGGTCGGCTTCCAGATCCCGCACCACCACGTCAATGTGGTCAATTTTTTTGGCCGGCTCCGGGGGGCAGCTGACATTGTCTACGGTTACCGAGTCCCGGACATCCGCCAGTACAATGGGCAGTTTTACCAGTACGCACCTGGCGGTTGGCAAGATGGCGTTTTGGTTGTTACCGTTAGGCATTGTTTTACCTCCTTAAAATTAATTATTCTTAACCCTTGGCAACACAAGGAATCTTGATGGTCTGGCCGACGGTAATCAAGTTGGGATTGGTAATCTGCGGGTTCACTGCCAGGATGGCCTGCACAGTGGTGCCGTAGCGCTGGGCCAGTTTGCTTAAGGTATCGCCCCTTTGCACCACATAGTTGAAGGTGGTGCCGGGTACGCATACTTCAGGCGCCGCAGTGGGTGTCGGTGTGGGTGTGGGGGTAGGTCTGGGGCGAAAGCCGGTAACTACTTCCCGTTCCACCGTTTCGGTAACCCGGGCGCACACATTAAGCACGGCTTCCAGCACCAGGTCGCAGCCATCCGTCTTGGCATTGGCCCATTCCACTTCCACGTCAATGTCCACATCGTTGTCCGGGCGGGCGCCGGGCACATCGATAAAGGTCTTAAAGGCCACTTTTCGATGGATCATATGAACTGACTGGTCAGCTTTCATGGCCGTATACAGCACCTGAAACTCGACGGTCCCTTTTACCAGTACCTTATCCCGGATTACATCGGTATCTTTAATAACTACATCGCCGGCAGTAACTTCTTTTATTTTGTCAATGGCAGGCTTTTCTGACGGCGGCTCCTGGGCATCCCGCACCACCACCTGCTTGCAGCCTTCGCCCACCAGGCTCTTCATATCCAGGGTGACGGTATCCACATCAGCATCCTCAATATCAGTAATCACATCTACTTCCCGGTCTTCGGTCACCCTGGCCCGCAGGCGCAATACGATGGTGGGAGACAGCTTGCAGGCATTGGTTTCCGCCACTTCCACATCGCAGGATTCCACCATGGCATCCACCTGAACATTCATTCCCTGCTCAGCGCCTACCACTTCAATAAAGGTGTTAAACTTAAAAGTTTCATGCAGTGTGTGAACCGATTGATCTTCCTTCATGGCTGTGTAAATGCATTCCAGATCAACTTCGCCCTCGATCAGCACCTTGTTTTTAATAATTTTGGTGTCGGTAATCTCCACATCACACATGCATTTGATAAATTTTTCTACATCCGGTTTGCCGTCGGGCACCTCAAACTCGTCATCAATAAGTACTTGCTTGGTACCGGTGCCAACGGTGTGCTGCAGGTTCATCCGTTCGGTTTCGCAATTATATCCCTGGGGACACTCGGTGAGAACATTGACATCCCGGGTTTCCGTAACCCTGGCGGTTACTTTTAAAACTGCCGCCACATCCCAGTCTTCGGCGCACTTTGCATCTCTGGTCAGGCTCACATCCTCTACCACGATGTCAACTTCCACATTCATGCCCGGCCGGGCTCCTTCAACTTCGATAAAGTCGGTAAAATCCAACTCTGCATGGAAGGTGTGCACCGCCTGATCCACTTTAAAGGCAGTATACATAACTTCCAGCTTCAGGGTTCCTTCTACAATGACCTTGTTGGGAATGATTTCTACCTTGCGCAGCTTGGTGGAGGTGTCTGTGGACAGTATTTCTTCCACTTCCGGCTTTGCCTGGGGCACAGAAATTGTGCCACGAACGATGGTCTGCTCTGTATTTTCACCCACTACCTCTTCCAAACTAAATCTTTCTGTTTCCAGTGCGGCGTTGTTGTTATTGTTGTTATTATTGTTATCGTTATCAAGGGAACGGCGGAATTTTGGCTTGGGCCCTTTCTTCGTGGCCATTAATCGAGCCTCCTTTCAAGATATCTCCTTATATATATATATTGGATTGTCTGGAGAAATGTGCTGAAAATGTGGTCAATCCTTAAGAAAAAGCAAAAAAACAGGAGGAAATTTTTCCTCCTGTTTCCTTTTTATGGCTGTTTGTTTGTACAGGCTGCAGGTTTGTCCCGGCTGTAATCAACGCCGGGCAAATTCCTGCACCCAGATATAACCGTAACCGGTATAACTCTGGTAGACACCTACGCCAATCTCATTGTAGTTGCTGTTCAGAATGTTGGCCCGGTGGCCGGGGCTGTTCATCCAATCCTGCATCACCTGGGCGGCCGTTCTCTGGCCCATGGCAATGTTTTCGCCGGCAGCGGTATAATGAATGCCGTACTTCTTCATCATGTCAAAGGGAGATCCGTAAGTGGGAGATGTATGGGAGAAGTATTTGTTTTTATACATATCCTGGGCCTTTAACATAGCCACTTCGGTAAGGTCCTGTTTAGCCTGCAGGGGCTGCAAGCCGTACTTAGCCCGTTCGCTGTTTACCAGTTCCACCACCTGCTGCTGCAGTTCATTCATAAAGGAGGCATTTGCTTGGGGCTGTTCGGCAGGCTGCTGCCGGGGCTGCTCTTGCGGCTGTTGAGGCTGTTGCGGTGTTTCTGCCGGAGTGGGTGAAGGCATAGACGGCTGCCGGTTTTGCTCCTCCGGTGCTTTGGCCAGCAGCTGCACACATAGCTGGCCGGCCTCGGTGTCGGCAATTACCAAACCGATGCGGTTATATTTGTTATTTAAAACAGAGCGGCTGCCATAGTATTTTAACTGCTTATCAACCATTTCTTTAACATTGCTGCCCCGTACAACGGTCTGTCCCAGCAGGGTGTAGCCGCCTTTTTTAGCTTGCTGCAGCAACATAGAGGAACCGGGAATTTTCCCTGTTTGCTGGTAATAATCCAGGTTATTGGCAGCTTGCACAGATAATTGGTAATCATATACAAGGGGCGCCAGTCCGGCCTTAATCCTTGCCTGGTTAACCAGTTCCACCATATCCTGGTCATCGCCGGCAGCTGCTAAAGCTGCCTGCGGAGCAGCAAAAGGTAACAACAGGGTCAATAACAACATAGAAACTAAAAATACGGACATCTTTTTAAGTCGGTACTGCATTGGTTGTCTCCTTTCCTTGTTGCCTCCGGAGTTAGCTGACGGGTTCGGGCAAGGAAATCCCTACCTGGCAAGCAGGATTCACCCCCAAATTGGTTCCTCCGTACCGTATGGATTCGGCATTTTTTGTGTTTTCTGGCATAACCGGCTATGCCTGTCCTAAATATACAAAAAAATGTCTGTTATTACAAAAGCCGTAATACCTGACATTTATTGAATAAAATAACTGATTAAGTGAAGAATGGTTTTGCCGGCTAATGTCTTACATTTTTTTATGGATACCAGCTATTGCCAGAAATTTGTTGTGGTTGCCCAACGGTAATTGATGCACCCCTGCCGGTCACTTGGCGGGGGTGCATCAATTACCCCAGGATTATCAACCGCACTGCCTTAAAACTCGACATTTAATTGATCCAGCACGTTTTGAATATGGTTGCACACCGTCACCTTATCCGAACCGGCAAACAGCAACCCCACCGCCCGGTTTTCTTGATTAAGCACCAGGGAACCGCTGTCGCCCCCCTGGGATTTCATATCTGTAACCACCTGGTCGGCAAAATAAGCGGTGTTCTCATCATCCAGCTTTACTTCCATGGTTGCTCCCACCGCCGTCACGGTTCCCCGGGTAATCCCGGTGGTGCGGCCGCTTTTAACCACCTGCATGCCTGGTTTGGCCCGCTCCACTCCCTGCACTTTGCCAATGCCCAAAATATCATCCGTTATCAACTCGGGCCGGACGGGGCGCGCCACCGCGCAATCCACTATGTTAGGCGTGCCGCCCCGTTTGATAAATCTCAGGTCGTAATTGGGCCGGACGGTATGCACAAAAATATTTAAAAACCGGGCTGCACCGTTGGCCACCGGGCAGGTGGCGGGGGCTTCTCCCTTTTGTAGCGGAATGTAGCGTAACAGGGTCGCAATCCGGTCTTCCCGGGTACCGCCGTCATACTCTCCCGGCTGCAGAATGGGGTCGCCGATGGCGGCACGGCCGTCCTTACCGTTGGTAGCGTTGGCCAGGATATGATTATTGGATAAAATGAGCCGCTCACCGGTTTGGCGATCCCGCACCACCGCCCCAAAGGTTCCCGCTGTTACGCGGTAATGGCCAATGCTGAGACCCGGCTGGGCCGGCCTGACGTGTTTGGTTCTTTCTTCATCCAGCAGGCGTACCTCGCCCACCTCGATTACATCAGTGGTCAAACCGTTAATCTGATAGGGTACCAGATGTTCCCGGCTCAGGTTTTGCGGCTCTTCTTTCTTTTTGACAAAAATAATGATGGCCGGCTGTTCGGTGCGCTGCATATCTACATATTTATGGCCCACACCTACCCCTACCACGTTTTTCATACCCAGCAAACGCCACCGGGCCTTTTCCAGTGTTTTAAAAAACTTATCCATAAAGGAAACCCCTCCCTAAAATGTCCTAAATCATCATATGCGGGTTCTTAGGAAGGGGTACTGCCGTTTAAAATTCTGTTCGGGGCACACCCAGGCGGTGCTTGCCCCGGGTTTCAATGCCGCCAATGCCGTCAAAGCCGGTAATGGTGCTTTTGATAATGTCCCGGATGGCAATGGGGTCGTGGATGGAGGTGTAAGAAATTTTTTCTACCACAAATACCGGGTCAAAAGCATGAATTAAAACTCTTTTGGGCGAACTGGCAAAATTGGCCCCGGCGCTCAAAATGGCCTCATAGCATGATTGGCAGGCACCGGCAAAAATCACCAGGTCATCCCTGCTTTTTTCAAAGGAGCGGGCAATTTTTACTGCCTCAATAAAATACTTGCTGTTATGGTAGTTATTAACATCCTTATAATCTTTGGCTCCCTTTTTTATACCGTCGTGCCCGGTCAGTACCAGGATATCCGGGTAGTGTTTCTCCAGCAGCGCCAGTACTTTTTTGGGCTGCTCCTTTTCTTCCACCGCATAGCCAAAGGCCGGGATGGACAGGTTGCGGTAAGTGGTCATGCATAAATCCAGGTAATCTTTATCTCCGTCCAGGTGCAGTACTGAACCGGGCACATCAAAACCCTCGATTTCACTCCCCCCGGTCCGGTCGCTGTCCTTTGACCGGCCCGCCAGGCATAAACCGTCGGTACATCTTTGCAGCCGATGTTTTCTTTCGGCCAGGCGCCTTTTCATTACCCGATCCATTACTTCGGCATTATTTTTCAAGGTTTTCGTCCAATATTGGGCTACATCTTTAGGATCTATCTTGATCAGATCATCAACTAACGAGCTGGCAAATAACCTGATATCAAGTCCTTTGAGAACAGCATAGTCCTTGCCGTCATCCCCCCGGAAAATGCCGGTGACTTTAAAAAATACATCATTGCCGTAAGATTTACGGGCTACAATGTCACCCTCCTGTATTTTGGACACTGTGTTCCCCCCTTTCTTTTGCTCCATCTTATGTAACCACTGGAAGGTTTGTGCATCCGGGCAAAACCGGGCAGAAAAAGAAAAACCCCGTCGGACGGGGTTTCAGACTGTAGACAAAGGCTGCAAAACAATGTCAAGGTGGTTTTATGATCCCCTGCCGGCGGCTTGTCGAAGCACCGGCAACAGCACTTGATGAGCGAAGGAGCCCTTGGGGTGGCGCCCACAGGACGTGGGCGCCAGTCGAACCGGGCCAGGAGGGCCCGTTTGAGGCGACCCCAAGGGCCACCGAAGCGAATCATAGTGCTGTCGGTGTAGACCGGAGCCAAAGGGGATCATAAACCACCGATAAGATTTGTCGCCACTCTGCAAACCCCGTCGGACGGGGTTTGCTTTGAGGGGTTTTAGCATCGCTTTATTTGGTGTACCGGTCTGCTACACTGGAAGCGGCAAAGGAATCCGGCTTTATTTTAGCTTCAAAGCCGCTGCCGGTTACCATACCCACCACTTCCCGGATTAAATCCTTAGTTTCGCCATGATGGCCTACATCAATATGAATTTCCACATGGATGCCCGCCGCACCGCCCCGGGCCAGAAAAGAAGTAATTTTCGCGCCCATTTCCAGGCTCATGCTGGTTTCGTAAAAAATTTTTTGCCTGAGACTTTTAATTTTGCGCTGGATGTTTTTCCGGTAATAAAACCGGGCGCCCTTCCCTTTGCGATGCACAATTACAGCCGTGACAAAACAGGTTTCACCTCGTACCTGCGAATCGGTGCCCACAATAATTTTATACGAAGAGCACGGGAGGCCCTTAATATAGGTTAAAATATCCTCCATCATCTCTTCAAAACTTAATTTACCTTTGGAAGGGCTGATAAACATCATAACTGCCTCCGGCATATAAGCTATTGGGTATAAAGGTTAAATATGTATTACCCGTCCAACCGGCACTAACTTAAGCCCCTAGGTGCTGCTGAAAGGCATTGGCCAATGCGGCAAATTCCTGCATGGTCAAAGTTTCGCCCCGCCGGGCCGGGTCAATACCCGCCGCTGCCAGCACTTGCAGCCAGTTCTCCCGGGCAGCCAGGCCGGAACCCGTTAAAGAGTTAAGCAGGGTCTTGCGCCGTTGGCCAAAGGCGGCCCTCACCACTTTAAAAAACAACGCTTCGCTGGTCACCTGCACCGGCGGCACCGCCCGGCGGGTTAAACGAACCACCGCTGAGTCTACCTCGGGTGCCGGAAAAAAGACGGTTTTGGGCACTCTGGCCACTACCTCCGGCACAGTATAATACTGCACTGCCACGCTAAGGCTGCCATAGTCCTTACCACCCGGGGGAGCCAGCAAGCGGTCCGCTACCTCCTTTTGCATCATTACCACCAGGCACTGCAGGTTAAAACCGCCCGTCAACAGGTGCATCAGCAGGGGCGTGGTAATATAATAGGGCAGATTGGCCACCAGCTTGTAACCCCGGCCCGGTTGCCCGAAAATGCCGCCCGCATATTCACCGGCCAGTTTGTCAAAATCCGCCTGCAAGGCATCCCCGTGCACCACCCGGGTGTTGGGAAAATCGGCCAGTGTTTCTGCCAAAATGGGCAACAGGTTGGTATCCAATTCCACTGCAATAACCTGTCCGGCTGACCGGGCCAACCGGCGGGTTAAAGTACCCAGGCCGGGACCGATTTCAAACACCAAGTCTTCCCGGGAAAGTTCTGCAGCCTGCACAATTTTTTCAATAATGTTGGCATCCAGTAAAAAATTCTGCCCCAGGGCCTTGCGCACCTTAAAACCGTGGGCCCGGATGATTTCCCTGACGGCGGAGGGCGAAGTTAATTCCCGCAATGTAGGTTCCGATCCTTCCTGATAGTTTATTCTATATTTTTATTATATCCTGTATGTCAATCCCGTTACTAATTAAATTGTCGTTAGATCATTGTTAATTGCCATGGCCTGGCGCAAGGCAGCCACCTTAGCCGGAATGTCCGGTGCGGCCACAATTTCTGTAACCAGGGCAACGCAGCGGGCACCCCGGGCGGTTACCTGTCCGATATTATGCTCCTTAATACCGCCGATGGCCACAAAGGGCAAATCTATATTTTTCACCACATAATCCAGGTAGGAGAGGCCCACCGGGTCACAAACATCTTTTTTGGTGCGGGTGGCAAACAGAGGGCCTACCCCGATATAATCCACCCCGGCCCCCCGGGCGGCTCTGGCCTGGGCGGGCGAGTGGGTGGACAAGCCGATCAGCCGCTCTTGCCCCACCAATTTACGCACTTGGTCGGGCGGCAGATCATCCTGCCCGATGTGCACTCCGTCAGCATCCACCAGTAAAGCCAGGTCCACGTGATCATTGACAATAAAAACCGCCCCGGCCTGGCGGGTCAGTTCTCTGATGCGAAGGCACTGCAGGTATTTTTCCCGGGCACTTTTTTCTTTTTCCCGGTACTGGATAATTTTAATGCCGGCCGCCAGCATATCCTGCACCACCCGGATATTATCCCTGCCCCGGGCATGGGCCTCGGCGGTAATGCCATAAAGACCCGGTTTTAGAAACTCGGCTAACCCACGTTTAATCATCTTGCTTGCCCCCGCCTTCCCCTAAAAAGTAGCTTATGACCACATCCGCCTGTTTAGCAGCGGTGATAACCACCCCCGGGGCCAGCGCCGGCCGGTGGGGCTGCACTTCGGAAACCAAATCGCCCACCAGGAAAAAGTTATCTTTAATACGGTGCACCCGGATGCCATCTGTGTTGCCCCAGCCGGCCAACCCGGAAGCCGCCACCAGCAGCTTACCGGTGTCTAAATATGCTTCCACCACCAGCTTTTTAAAGGCCGGCTGATCCAGTGCCTCCACCACCGCATGGCAATCTGCAAACAGCGTCTTCACATTATCCTGGCTAACGGCCAGCTGCAGTACTTCTGTTTTAATATCCGGGTTAATTTGCCGCAGGTTGTTTTGCAGAGCCGTTACTTTAGCCTCGCCAACCTGCCTGTAAAAGAAAAACTGCCGGTTCAGGTTGCTATAACTCACCCGGTCAAAATCAACTATTTTCAAGTGCCGGCAGCCGCTGCGGGCCAGGAACTGGGCAACGTTAGAGCCCAATCCCCCGGCCCCGGCAATACCTATCTTGATTTGTTGAAGCCTGGCCAGCTGAGCCGGCGACCAGAAGTTGCCCAGCGCTTTAACGAACCTGTTCACGGCACACCCCTCATTCCAACCACTGCCAGTCTTTAAAAACCGGCTGGTAGCCCTGCCGGTACAACATGCTGACAATGGATTGAACATCCCGGTGGTCTGCAATGGCAAACTGCCCTTCTGAAACGGTTTCTTTTACCCGTCCCCCCACCGCTGTGCAGGAGCCGGCAGACATCCTGGTTATCCCCAGGGGCAACAAGCGATCCCGCAGCAGGGCCGGTTCCCGGGTAGACAGGGTAATGCCGCCCCGGGGCATGAACAAACGAAAGGCCAGGATATATTGCACCAGATTGCGGTCGCTGACCTCCACCCGGGGCAGCATTCCCCCCACATGGGGACGCAGGCGGGGCGGCGATATGCTGACCTCCGCCGCCGGGAAACAGCTCTGCAGGTAATTGGCATGCAGGCCGCTGAAAAAGGCTTCCGAACGCCAGTCATGCAGTCCCAGCAGGGCCCCCACGTTAACACTGCGCATGCCGGCCCGGCAGGCCCGCTCCGGGGCATCCAGGCGCCAAAGATAATCCCGCTTGGGGCCGGCCAGGTGCAGTTGCCGGTATACCTCCGGGTTGTAAACTTCCTGGTAGATAGTTAAGCCATCCACCCCGGCCGCAATTAGCTCCCGGTATTCTTCTTGTGCCAGAGGATATATTTCAATACTGATGGAGGTAAAGAATTTTTTGAGCAGCTGCACACAATCCCGGATATACGATACCGGCGTATGTTGCCGGGACTCCCCGGTGAGGATTAAGATGTGCCTGAGGCCGCCGGCAGCAATTAGCCGGGCTTCCGCCGCCACTTCTGCCAGGGTCATTTTTTCCCGCTTAATTTGGTTATGGGCGGCAAAGCCGCAGTAGACACAGCGGTTGGTGCAGTAATTAGCCAGGTACATGGGGGTATATAAAAGAACCGTCCGGCCAAAATGCTGAACTGTCAGCCGGTATGCCCGCTGCGCCATGTCTTCTAAAAAATCCTCGGCCGCCGGTGACAGCAGAGTCAGGTAATCCAACGGTGACAGCCGCTGTTTATGAAGAATGCCGGCAACCCGGTCAGGTGTTACGCGGCGAAAAAAAGCCTCAAAATCAAGTTTGCTGTAAGACAAATAGGTCCGGTAAAAACTCACTGCCCCCAACCCCTTAATTTTCTCTTAAAAACCCTGTCAACGGCGAAGAAGGACTGGCCAACCGGCGGCTTTCCCCCGGGCCCGCCAGGTATGCGGCCCGTCCCCCCTGCACAGCCAGGCCGAAAGCCCGTGCCATCATAACGGGATCCCCGGCGGTGGCCACCGCAGTATTAACAAGTACCGCCGCTGCGCCCATCTCCATGGCTGCGGCAGCTTCCGACGGTTTGCCGATGCCTGCATCCACAATGATAGGCAAAGGAATTTCCTCGATGAGAATACGGATCAGCTCTTTGGTTTTCAGCCCCCGGTTACTGCCAATGGGGGCTCCCAGCGGCATGACAGCCGCCGCCCCGGCCCGGGCCAATTCTTTGGCCACCATCAAATCCGGGCTCATATAAGGGAATACCTGAAACCCCTCGGCAGCCAGGATTTCTGTGGCCTTAATGGTTTCGTAGTTGTCCGGCAGCAGGTACCGGTTGTCGGCAATTACTTCAACCTTGACCCAGTTGCCACAGCCTGCCGCCTTGGCCAGCCGGGCTATGCGCACCGCTTCCCGGGCGTTTCTGGCCCCTGAAGTATTGGGCATGATAATACAACCGTCGGGTACATAGCGTAAAATATTTTCCTCCTCTCCTGCTGTATCCACCCGCCGCATGGCCACCGTCAGCACCTGGGCCGCTGCCGCTTCCATAATCTCGGGAATCAGCCGGGACGCATACTTGCCGGTGCCTAAGAACAAGCGGCTGCTTAACTCCCGACCGCCAATGCGAAAAAGATCCATGCTTATCCTCCTCCCACAAAGCGCAAGACTTCGATATTGTCGCCTTCCTGCAAGATGATGGTTGCCCACTCATCCTGCTTAACCAGCCGGTAATTGTATTCCACAATGATGCTGTCCGGCCGCAGCCCCCGCCGGTTTAGCAAGCAGGCAACGGTGCTGCCCGGTTCTACCGCCAGTTCCTTTCCGTTTAAAAAAATCTTCATTTGCTTCACCCCCGTACAGTTATTTAACCCGCCCGGCCGGGTCACTCGGGCAAAACACCGGCCTGTTTATATAAGGCATAAAAATGGTGCGTCGGTCCGTGGCCCCGGCCCAGGGGCAGCCCGTGGGCAATGGCTGTGGTAACGTATGCCTTGGCCGCCCTCACCGCCTCCTTAACCGTAAAGCCACGGGCCAAATAGGCCGCTATGGCGGCTGCAAAAGTACAACCTGTACCGTGGGTATGGCGGGTGGCTAAGCGCGGCCCGGCAAACAATTCCACCTGCCGGCCGTCATACAGCACATCCACCGCCTCCCCTGCCAGGTGCCCCCCTTTAATCACCACATGCTTGGGCCCCAGCCGGTAAATTTCCCGCGCCGCCTGTTTCATATCGGCCAGGGTGTTAATGCTTCCGTTAATAAGCACCTCTGCCTCCGGTATGTTAGGGGTAACCACATCCGCCAGGGGCAGCAGCAACTCAATCAATGTTGCACAGGCGGCGGGCTGCAGCAATTGATGGCCGCTTTTTGATACCATCACCGGGTCTGCTACAATATGGCGTGCCCCTTTAGCCGCTAAGCAGCCGGCCACGGTGGCAATGATTTCGCTGCTGGATACCATGCCGATTTTTACCGCATCTACCGTTATATCGTCAAACAAACAGTTGATTTGGGCCGCCACCAGATCTGCCGGCATTTCCTGCACCATCAAAACCCCGGTGGTATTTTGGGCCGTAACTGCCGTAACGGCGCTCATGCCGTAAGTACCCAGGGCACTGAAGGTTTTCAGGTCGGCCTGGATCCCCGCGCCGCCGCAGGAATCAGAACCGGCAACAGTTAACACATGTTTCATGGCTTCTCTCCTGGAAAATGATTTTTAAGCAGCCACCACCTCCCCGGGCGCTTTGACAACTGCCTGCCGGGGTGGCTGCACAAACAAAAAAGGCGCGCTTTCACAACCATAGGAAAGCACACCTTTACAACTCTGTCTTGCATCACTCCCTTCGCTGGTATTACCCAGATCAGGTATTGAGGGTCAGGTCTTAACCTTTCTCAGCTTTCGCTCCCCTGTGGCGTGTTATGAAGTTATTCCTATCATACATTATTTTTCCCAAAATGCAACATGTTTTTCTTTCCATAAAATTACACAAACAAAAAGGAGGCTTTTCCCCCTGTTATTCCAGTACATATACCCGGGTTTTTCTGACACCCCAACGGAGAGCCGCTTCTTTAGTATCATAAAATAAATCAATACGGTTTCCTTTAATATCGCCCCCGGTATCCAGAGCAGTGGCCCTGCCATACCCTTCCACATATAAACTGCTGCCCAGGGGGATAACGTTGGGATCTACCGCTGCTACGCCCGGCCCCGGTATACTGCCGGTGGCAGTGTGGTTGCCGGTATAGGTATAGCCGGTAGCCAGCATGTCCAGCGATCGGCTGACCCGCAACCACTGGCCGCCCCGGCTGACGTTGCTGCCGGTACCGTATTGCAGCAGGCCGTTGACAGGTTCCTGGATAATTTCTTTGTCCACACAGGTACGGGATACCTCCCGGCCGTCTTCATAGCGAATACGCCAGGTTTCTCTCTGCCTGCCCGGCTGACCCTTTTTTACCAGCCGGGTAAACCCGCCGGGCAATTCAGGATTGGCAATCCGTTCTGTTATATACGGCACGGCCGTTTCCTGGGTGATGGTTTTCACTGTCACCCGGGTCACCTTAATGGCCATATCTTTTTTTAACAATACGGTCTGGGCGGGCGTCACCAGATCATCCGGCTGCAGTACAACACCCTGCCGGGCCAGCACTTCCTGCACACTGCGGGCCGTGGTTCGCACCGCTTTGGTGTGGCCGTCCACAGTTAAGGTAACCGGGACTTCACCGGTTACTGTTTCTTTTAAAAAGTTTCCGGCCTGCCGTAAGGGAGCCGGCCAGGCAAGTCGGCCCGACCACCGGGCATAACCCACCACCGCTGCCGCCAATAAAATTAACACCAGGATTCCTAAAAGACCTGCTCTGGCCGCTTGGCGGCCGGCCTGTCCGGCCTGTATTTTGGGTGCCGTGCGGCCGGGGCTGCGGGTAGGCCATTCCACCGGACACCAATTCATTAGGTTTACCTCCTCTCGGGGACAAATTGCTTATGCCAATCATATTCGTCCCTTTTGTATGGTAAACCTTCCCAAAAATTCATACAAATTCCATGCAGGCCTGGCAGAATACGGCAGAATTTTCGGTGCCGGCGGCCGGTCAATCCAGGATATGAATCTTAACTGTCCGCCTGCCCCAGTTGATAGCCTGTTGGTAAGTGTTAAAAAATACGTCGACACGGTTGCCTTTAATGCTGCCCCCTGTATCCGCCGCCACCGCATAACCGTAATTTTCGACATACAACCTGGTGCCCAGAGGTATCACCCGGGGATCCACTGAAACTACCCCTTCGTAGGGATAAATGCCGGTGGCGGTGCGGTGACCGGTGTGGGTGTAAGCGGTGGACACGGCAGTCAGCACCCGGCTGCCTTTTTCCGGGTTAAACTTGGCGCGCACCGCCCCGCCGGGCAAACTGCCCCGGGAAACGGTGTAATTAGGCCCATAGGCCACCACCATGGGTTGCGGCTGCCTGATCACCCTTTTGCTCACCGTTTGCCGTTTTACCTCCCGGCCGTCCCGGTAAGTAACCCGGATATAATGATGCGCTAACCCGTAACTGCCGTAGTGCAAAACTTTTTGCCGGCCGGGTGCCAGTGACCGGTCAATTTTTCGCTCCACCCGGAAAGGCACCAGCTGCGGTTCAACCAGTTCTTCGCCGGTTACCCGGTAGACTCTGATAACCTGCTGGTTGAACACCCGGCAGGCCGGCCCGGGTTCTGCTATATCGGCTTCTCCCAAGGTTACTCCTGCCCTGACCAGAGCATCTGCCACCGTGCCCCGGAACTGCAGCAGCGGCATGGCTCGCCCGTCAACTACAATTACCAGGTGTTTGCCCCAGGTCAGGCAAATTAAAAGCATTGCCGCAAAACCAAACAATAACCCCAGGAGAAGCCGACATCCCTTGTCCTGCCAAATTACGCAAAATTTCCTGGCGATGGTAGTTCCCCCCTCCGCTTTCAACTTCTTACCATCATGTATATGCCGGCCGCCGGCAGCCATACCTCTTTTCACAAAAAGCGGCTCTGTTTATTAAGGGGACACGCCTTGTTTGGCCGGTCAGTGAATATAATATAGCAGCCGGTCATGCTTGCCCGCCGAGCTTGACCACAAGGATAAACAATGATGAGGAGGTATTGGCATATGCCCAACGGCACTGTCTGCCAGCTGGTGAAACTGCCGGTGGTAGTGGGAGAAACGGTGGGGTCGGTATCGGTTGATAACGTAACCTGCCCTCCGGAAACAGTTAAAAAAGTAGATCATATTGATGTGGTGGTGCGGGATCTGGCAGCTGACCCGGTATTTACTGCCCCCACCAAAGACGGGGTGTGCAACAGCCCGAAGGCTACGGTGCACTTTGGTGATCCCCAATGCGGCAATCAACCCCGGGAAATCCGCAAAATAAACATTCACGGTACCGTTCATAAACAAATTTTTTATGTAGATAAACATGATGATGTCCGTCATCTGAGTGAGGATATTGATTTTACCAAATCCGTCACCCTGTCGCCGCCCCTTATTGTGCTGGAACCACAGAACGTAGAAATATCTTTCCGCAACGTGGATGTTAACGTCAGCTTCGATTTACCCCGACCCTCCCGCATCCAGCAGGTGGTGGATGTATCCTTCACCTTAAAAATAGTTGAACAAACCCAGTTGTATGTCTCTGTTTTCCCCAACGGCTGTGCACCTGCCGCCACCCTTGGCATTCAGGACGAAGCCTTTGAGGAGTGGCTCGGCAACTGCCCGGTCTTGTGGCAATGCGTCAACGTTTGCCCCAGCCCCTACGGACGCACCGGCCAGGCTGCTCAGCCGGGCTGCTGTCCTACCCTGCCGGCCGCCATGTCCCGTACGATACCGGATGTGCTGCCCGGGGCCGCCTATGAATTAACCTTCTGGGCCCGTTCTGTAGAAGTGCCCCGGGATCCCTGCCACTTTACTTTAACCGCCCAAATCCAGTTTCTGGATGCCGCCGGCAACCCTACCGGTACTGCCCAGCAAACCATTACATCCGAGCAGCTTAATGATACCTACCGGCAGTTCAGGGTTAACGGCACCGCACCGGCAGGTACCGCCGCCGCCACAGTGAGCTTTACCTTTACGCCGCAGCCCTGGAATACTTGCGCTGTCCTGATTGACGATCTGTCCTTCGGCCAGGCAGGAGGCAGTTAACGGAAGAAACTACGAGAGGAGGAACCTTTTTAAAGTTCCTCCTCTCAAAGTTATGACAAAAACTGCGGTGGTTTATGATCCCCTTTAGCTCCGGCCTACGCACCGAGAAACCCAAAAAGGTTCCTCCCCTTAATATTCTATCCCCTCCTGGGCCGGTATGCCCTGCCGGTAGGGGTGTTTAATTTCCTTCATCTCAGTCACCAGGTGAGCCCTTTGGATAATCTCCGGCGGCGCATCCCGGCCTGTAAGCACCAAGTGCAGGCTGTCCGGCCTGTTATCCAGCAGTTCCAGCACATCATCCGCAGCAACCAGCCCGTATTTAAGGGCATACAGAATTTCGTCCAGAATTACCAGTTGATAGCGGCCGGACCGGATTGCCTCGGCGGCCTGCTGCAGCGCCTGTGTGGCTGCCTGGCGCTGCCGGGCTGTTGCAAGCGGGTCTTTTAAGTTAACAAACCCCTGCCCCAGGGGCTTAATTTGCAAACCCGGCTGCAGGCGCCGGGCCGCCAGGTGCTCGCCACAAATCCGCCCCTTAATAAACTGCAGCATTAAAACCTGCCGGTTATGCCCCCAGGCCCGCAGGGCCAACCCCAGGGCAGCGGTGGTTTTACCCTTGCCGTCCCCGGTAAATACCAAAACCAAACCCTTTTCCGACACACCCAATCCCCCCTGCAAGGTTTCTACCGGCCTTGAAAATTCGCCGGCCGGCCGCCTTGGCTGACGGGTAATTTAAATAAATTAACCGTATTACCGGCAGTAATGCATGCCAGCTCCTCCGGCGGCATCTGCCGCAGCCGGGCAATGTACTCCACCACATGGCGTACATAGGCCGGTTCGTTACGCTTGCCCCGGTGCGGTACAGGGGTTAGATAAGGGCAATCGGTTTCCACCAGCAGCCGCTCCAGGGGAACCCGCCGGGCAATCTCCTGCAGCTTGCCGGCATTGGCAAAAGTAACCGGCCCGGCCAGGGAAATATACAGACCCAGTTTCAGGCAGGCCTGGGCCACCTCCCAGCTGCCCGAAAAACAATGCATAACCCCGCCGGCCGGGTACGGGGCGGCTTGCTGCAGGATTTGCAAAATATCGCCGTGGGCGTCCCGGTCGTGAATAATAAAGGGCAGCTGCAGTTCCTTGGCCAACTGCAATTGTTCACGAAATATTTTTTGCTGAACTTCCCGGGGGGATAAGTCATAATAATAATCCAGACCGATTTCACCCACCGCCACCACCTTGGGATGAGCCGCCAGCTCCGTTAACTGCTGCCGGTAATCCGCCGGTGCGTCCTTGGCATCATGGGGATGCACGCCTACAGCCGCATAAATAAAGGGATATTTTTCCGCCAGGGCAATAGACCGGCGAGACGACGCCAGGTCATAGCCCACATTGATGAGCGCAGTCAGCTCCCGGCTGCAGCGGGTCATCACCTCCGGGCGATCCTGGTTAAAACGTTCGTTATCCAGGTGGGCATGGGAGTCAATCAACATAATAAACCCTCCTGTTCTCCCCATTTCCCTCACGTATCAAGTAATTTTGCAGCCTCGTCCCGGCCCGCCTGATCAGGCCTGCTGCTCCAGCGTTTTTAGGTCGATGCGGGGGAACAAAACCTCCCCTCGTTTTACCGCGGTGCCGGCGGGCAGTTTGCCCCAGCGCAGGCTTTCCAAGGTGTGCAGCGCCGGTTGATCGGCTATGCCCAGTTGGTTCCACACGCGGGCGGGCAGGTGGGGCATAAAGGGTGACGCCATAACAGTGGCAAAACGAATAACTTCCGCCACGTTGTATAATACCGTCTGCAGCCGTTCGGTCTCACCGTTTTTAGCCAGTGTCCAGGGGGCGGTTTCTTCCAAATACTTGTTGGCCCGGCCGATCATTTGCCAGATGGCGGCCAGGGCGTTGGCCAGCTCAAATTTATCCATGTATTCTGCCACCAGTCGGGGAGTTGCGGTGGCCAGTTCAATCAGTTCGGCATCCGGCCCTGCCGGAGCAGCAGGCGGCTGCAGAACGCCCTGCAGGTATTTTTCCACCATGGTGGCCGTACGGGACAGCAAGTTGCCGTAGTCGTTGGCCAAATCCATATTAATACGCTTCACCAGAGCCTCCTCGGAATACAGGCCGTCCGAGCCAAAGGGCAGTTCCCGCAGCAGGAAATAGCGCACCGCATCCACCCCGTATTTATCCACCAGCACATGGGGATCCACCACATTGCCTTTGGATTTTGACATCTTGCCGCTGTCCAGCAGCAGCCAGCCATGGCCGATTACCTTTTTAGGCAGGGGCAAACCCAGAGCCATCAGCATAATGGGCCAAATAACGGTATGAAAACGTACGATATCTTTTCCTACCAGGTGAATATCCGCCGGCCAGAATTTGCGGTAAAGGCTGTCATCCTGCGTACCATAGCCCAGGGCCGAAATATAGTTGGTTAAAGCATCTACCCACACATACACTACGTGTTTATGGTCAAAGGGTACCGGTATGCCCCAATCAAAGGTAGTTCTGGATACACACAGGTCTTCCAAACCCTGTTTAACAAAGCTGACCATCTCGTTGCGGCGGGAAACCGGCTGAATAAAGTCCGGGTTTTCTTCTATAAACTTGAGCCAGCGGTCGGCGTATTTAGACATCCGGAAGAAATAGCTTTCCTCCCGCACTTTTTCTACCTCCCGCCCGCAATCAAGGCATTTGCCCTCCGCCAGCTGGTATTCGGTGAAAAAGGTCTCACAGGGTGTGCAGTACCACCCTTCGTATGCCGATTTGTAAATGTCGCCCTGGTCATATAGCTGCCGGAAAAACTGCTGTACTACTTTGCGGTGCCGTTCATCAGTGGTACGGATAAAATCATTGTAACTGACATCCAGGCGCTGCCACAGCCTTTTAAATCCCTCAACAATATGATCCACATATTCCTTGGGGGTTTGGTTTTTGGCCTTGGCCGCCCGTTCAATTTTTTGTCCGTGTTCGTCCGAACCGGTGAGGAACCAGACTTCATGGCCGGTAAGCCGCTTGTAGCGGGCTATGGCATCCGCCGCCACCGTAGTATAAGCATGTCCGATATGCAGGTTGTCGCTGGGGTAATAAATGGGTGTGGTAATATAAAAACCGGCTTTTGTCAAAGTATATCCGTCCTTCCTGAATTAATTTAATTAATAAATGAATGGGCCTGGCAAATTAAGTTTAAAATTCCCCCTGGCCAAAAATAAACCCCGCCCCCTGGCAGGGGCGAGGCCAGATAACCCGCGGTACCACCCTGATTCACTACCGCCTTGCGGCGGCAGTCTCAGCGTGCTTAAACAGCACGGCACAGCAGTTAACGGTGCTTCACCGGCCGGCCCTACTGACATCCTTCGAACCGGCAACTCCGGGGCCATGTTCAACCGGCTTTTCCTGCGGGCTTCCACCTTTCCCCGCTCTCTGTAAGGCGACCCCGGTTTACTCATCCCCATCATCGCTTTAATCACTTCGATTGTAACCAACAAAAACTGCCATGTCAAGTTTTCCCGTTTTAGTGTAATTTATACCATTTTATTACAAAAATTAAAAGTAAAATATTGACTGTAACGGGTATCACTGGTATGATTAGTTGTAGTAAATTTTGGTATATTGTCGAAGCCTAATATGGGGAGGGAAGCGGAATGAAATCCACAGGTATTGTTCGCAAGGTGGACGAGCTGGGTCGGGTAGTGATTCCCATTGAGCTGCGCCGCACACTGGGCATAGACGAGAAAGACGCCCTGGAAATTTATGTGGACAATGAGAAAATTATTTTGCGCAAGTATGAACCGGCTTGTGTTTTCTGCGGTAACGCTTCGGACGTACAACATTACAGAGGCAAAATGGTTTGCCGCGAATGCGCCGCCGCTATGGCAGAAAACATCGCTAAAGAAGTTGGTTAGAGTTAGAAAGGTAGCAAGCGAGAGACCGGCTGTGTCTCTCGCTTTTACTTTGCTCATCCTTTACGGCCTTCATCACCATGGACAGCGGCGTAAACCTCTCTTTTGGCCAGGCCCCGCAGCCGGGCCACCTGCTTAATGGCTTCCTTCTGCGCAATCCCCTGGTCTACCAGGGATGCCACATGCTCGGCCAAAGAAAGCTCCGCCCAGGTCTCCTGCTGCCGGGCGGCAGCCTCTGCCGGGGGCAGCCCCCCCACTATCAGGGTGATTTCACCCCGGGGCGGGTTTTGCCGGTAGTAATCTGCCAGCCGGGCAAGGGTACCACGTTTGAATTCTTCGTGCAGTTTGGTCAGTTCCCGGGCCACTGCACAGGGCCGGTCGCCCCAGATGGCCAGCATGTCCCGCAGGGTGTCGGCCAGCCGGTGGGGAGATTCGTAAAACACCATGGTGCGCTGTTCTCCCTGCAGGGCCTGCAGCTGTTTTCGGCGGGTTTTCGGTTGGTTAGAAAGAAAACCCTCAAACACAAATTTATGGGTAGGCAAACCGGCTGCCGTCAGGGCAGCGATAGCAGCCACCGGCCCGGGTACCGGCACCACTGCAATATCATGCTGCAGAGCCTGGCACACCAATTCGGCGCCGGGGTCTGAAATGCCCGGCGTGCCGGCATCCGCCACCAGAGCAATGTTTTCTCCCTGCAACAGCCGTTGTATCAGGTGATCCGCTTTGCTTTGGCTGCTGTGGGAGTGGTAACTGACCAGGGGGGTATGGATTTCGTAATGACTTAATAATTTTCTGGTATGGCGGGTATCTTCGGCAGCAATGCAATCCGCTTCTTTTAATACCCGCAGGGCCCGCAGGGTAATGTCTTCCAGGTTGCCGATGGGGGTGGCGCAAAGGTATAAAACCCCCGGCAATTTACGCTCCATCTGACGGTTCTCCCCGGTTCATCAGGGCATAGCAAAAGATGCACTCACCGTCTCGCCCTTTGCCAAAGTACAGGTTGCAAATATGAAACCCTTTATCGTACAAGTTCCACAAGTTTCTGGCACCGGGCCGGTTTGCCCCGCTGTCTTCCCCCTCAGCCAAATAAAGACCCGCCACCTCCTGCCGCAGCCGGGCATTTTCGTCTTCCAATGCTTTTACTTCTTGCTTTAGTCGATCCACTTCGTCACAAATCTGACGCAGGGCCTGTTCCAAACGGTTAATCCTGCCGGGCAGGGCAGCCACAGTTGCATTCACCTCGGCCTTTCTTGATTTTTAATTCTTTTAAAGAATACTCCCGGACTGCTTTGCTCTCCTGCAGCTCCACACTTACGGTTTGCCGGAAAATGTTGATGGCGATAATCTTCCCATCTCCCTCGGGCGCCACAACCTGGGTGCCTACCTCCGGGTAACCTGCTTTGGCTTCTTCATAAACATCGTTCTCATATTTGAGGCAGCACATCAACCGGCCGCAAATGCCGGATATCTTGGTGGGGTTAAGGGATAAATTTTGTTCTTTGGCCATCCGGATGGAAACCGGCGCAAAGTCCGCCAGCCAGGAAGCACAACATAACTCACGGCCGCAGCAACCCAACCCCCCTACCATTTTAGCCTCATCCCGCACCCCGATTTGGCGCAATTCAATGCGGGTGCGGAAAACCGCCGCCAAATCTTTCACCAGCTCCCGGAAGTCGATGCGGCCGTCGGCGGTAAAATAAAAGATAATTTTGCTGCCGTCAAAGGTTTGCTCCACGTTGATTAATTTCATGGGCAATTGATGGTGGGCAATTTTTTCCAGGGCCACCAGAAAGGCTTTTTTTTCTTTTTCCCGGTTAGCCTCCACCTGCCTGTTATCTTCCTCGGTGGCCTTGCGCAGCACCTGCTTTAAGGGAGCCACCACCTCGTCATCCGGCACCTGCCGCGGCGCCACCACCACTTCGCCGTACTCAATACCCCGGGTGGTTTCCACCACCACATGGTCACCCTTGTCCAACGCAAGGTCAGCCGGGTCAAAATAATACACCTTGCCCGCTTTTTTAAAGCGAACTCCAACTACTGTTACTGCCATTGAGATTTCCTCCATAGGAGTGTATTTTCAACATTAAAACCTCCAAGGTTAAACGTGTATTGGCATTGGCCTGGATTCTCCGCCGGGCCTGCTGTATCGCTTCCAGTATTGCCGCAATAACCCGGGGATCATACCGGCGGGACTGTTCCTCAATATCCGCCAAACGATCCTGGTTTACCAGCTTGTTTGGCTGGCCGGTGTACCGGTAGACCAGTATATCACGCCACCACCAGGAGAGGATTTCTAAAAAATCTGCCGCCTGGTTTCGGTCTTCCGCCAGCTGCTCGGCCAGGGCCAGGGCCCCCGATTGATTTATTTGCGCCAGCTGCTGCACCAGCTCCAGAACTTTTGTCCGCAAGGGCCACCGGTCACCCTCCCCGGCCAGCCGCAAGGCCCGGCTCATACTTCCCCCGGCTAAAGGTGCCAGTTGAGCGGCCCTTTGGCTGTCCAGGCCGCCCAGGCTCACCAGCCCTGCCGCCACTTCCCGGTTGCTTAAAGGACGAAATTGCAACTGCTGGCAGCGTGATAAAACGGTAGGCAGCAAAGCATAGGGCCGGTCGCTTAATAATATAAACACCGCTTGCCCGGCGGGCTCCTCCAGCGTTTTTAAAAAACAATTGGCCGCCTCCGGGGTCATGGCTTCCGCCTGTTCTACCACAAAGACCTGCCGTTGGGATTGGTAGGGCTTGTACTGCACCCGCCCCTGCAGCTCCCTGATTTGTTCTATTTTCAGCGTGCTGCCGCCGGGCGCCAGCCGGTAAAAATCGGGGTGGTTCCCCCCGGCCATCTGCCGGCAGGACCGACAGCCGCCGCAGGCATCGCCGGCCTGGGGTTGTTGGCACAACAGTGCTCCGGCATAGGCCCGGGCTACCGTTTGTTTGCCAATCCCCGGCGGCCCCATAAAAAGGTAAGCATGGGCTACCCGGTTTCTCTGCAGGGCATTTTTTAAGGTGCGGATCACTTCCTGATGCCCGATGATACCGCTCAACTTATCCGCCAAGCAAACCACCCACCGCTTGACATATGGCCGTGTGCAGCTGCTGCACCGGCTGCCGGGCATCCAGCACCAAATAAGCCGCCGGGTTTTGCCGGGCCAGCGCCAGGTAGCCGCTGCGCACCCTTTGATAAAAGGCCAAAGATTCGCTCTCCAGCCGATCCGCCGGCCGGTCCTGCCGGGATCGCTGCAACCCCTCCCGGGGCGGTATATCCAACAGGACGGTGAGATCAGGCCGCAGGCCGCCGGTGGCTAATTCATTAATACCGGCTAAAAAAGCGGTATCCATACCCCTGCCGTAACCCTGGTAGGCCAAACTGGAATCAAGATACCGGTCGCACAACACCACCTTGCCTGCGGCCAGCCCGGGCCGGATAACCTGAGCCACCAGCTGGGCCCGGGCAGCAGCATACAGCAGCGCTTCGGCACGTTCTTGCATCTCCGCAAAGCGGCGATCTAACAGCAATTCCCGAATTTTTTCCCCCACCGGTGTTCCCCCCGGTTCCCGGGTCATAACGGTGGGAATATTTTGCTCACTTAAATATTTATTTAACAGGTTGAGCTGGGTGGTTTTCCCCGACCCATCCACACCTTCAAAAACTATAAAAATATTGGCCACCTCCCCTGGTATGGCTCGCAGCCTGCCGGACTACCGCAGCACCCGCAGGCTGCGCAGCGTGTGGTCGGCCGGTCCCTGTATGTGCACGCCCTGCTGCCGGACCGCCAGGAGATATTCCAGCACCGGCTGCCGGATCACTTCTCCCGGACAAACCACCGGAATACCCGGCGGATATACCGCCACCGTTTCACCGCTAATCAGATCCAAACATTTCTCCAGGGCCACATATTGACCGGGGTGCTGCCAGGCTTCCCGGGGGGGCAGGGCCACCTCCGGCGCCGGCAACTGCGGCAACGCCGGCCAGCAAACCGGCGCCCCGGCAGCACCTGCCAGTTCAGCCACCGCCTTGATTAATTGACGGCAGTCTTCCTCCCGGGTGCCGATAGAAATTACCGCCACCACATTGGCAGCATCAGCCATTTCTACATTAACCTGATACCTGCGATGCAACAGATCAGCCGTTTGATAACCGGTTAAACCCGCCGGCAACAGAGAAACTGTTAGCCGGGTGGGATCCAGCCAGGCTGCGCCTGCCCCTCCCAGGTGGTGCCGGCTTAATACTTTTACCCCCGCTATGCCGGCCAGCTGCTTCCTGCATCGGCGGGCCAGGACCAGGGCTTGGTCCAACAGCTGCCGGCCCTGCAGGGCCAGCTGCCGGCGGGCTGTGTCCAGGGAAGCCAGCAAAAGATAGGAGGGGCTGGTGCTTTGCAACATGCGCAGGGCCTCGGCCAGCCGGCTGCGGTCGACCCTGGCTCCTTGCACATGAAGCAAAGCGGACTGGGTAAGGGAGCCGGCGGTTTTATGAGTGCTTTGCACCACTGCATCCGCCCCGCAGCTCAGGGCATCCGGCGGCAGCTGCGGGTGAAAGCGCAGGTGGGCGCCGTGCGCTTCATCCACCAGCAAAGGTATGCCGGCAGCGTGGCACAGGCCGGCCAGGGCGGCTATATCCCCTGCCACCCCGTAATAGGTGGGATTAACCGCCAGGACTGCTTTAACCTCCCGATTTTCCTTTAATAATTGTTTAATCTGACAAACATCCGGCCCGGTTAAACAGGCAAAATCATCCAGCACCCCCGGCTGGTAATAGACAGGGTGTGCGCCTGATAATATCAGCCCGGATACCACCGAGCGATGGGCATTGCGGGGCACCATAATTTTGTCCCCCGGGCCGCAGCAGGCCATGATTAACGCCATCAGGCCGCAGCTGGTACCGTTAACCAGCATAAAACTTTGCTCCGCTCCGTAGGCTGCGGCAGCCAACGCCATGGCTTCCGCAAGGGGTCCCTGCGGATTATGCAAGTCATCCAGACCGGGAATTTCGGTCACATCAAGCGTAAATACCGCCTGTCCGGCCAGTTGCAAAAACTCCGGCGGTATGGCTTGCCCGCTGCGGTGACCAGGAATATGCAATTGGGCAGCGGCCCCATGTGCATGTTTTACTAAAGCCTCCCAGAGAGGAGCCTTTTGTTGGTTCATCTTTGCAACCTCTAAAAATATCTTAACAATTTATTTTATCATATACACATTTTAACTGCTAATTTAGTTTCTGATTTCTTTGGCATAACTTAAACCTTATAGCATGAAATCCAGCGGGAAAGCTAACTTAAAATAAACTGTGCAAAAAGTTTGCCCAAAAACTAAAGAAAGGAGCAAAGCCATGCCCAAGATAAAGTCGTCCCCCTTTGACGCCAGGGCTTTATCCAAAAAATATCGCACCAGTGTAGCTAAATTAATAAAAATGTGGAAAAACGGGCAAAGCGACGTAGAGATAGCCACCCTGACCGGCATTGATTTGCTGACCCTGCGCCAAATTAAAACAGATATTGAAATGGCTCACCGCAAGCTGCGGCTGGCCAAAAGAAAAGAGGCCCTGGCCAAAGCTCAAGCCTCCCTGCCGCACCAAATTTTTCTAAGGCCGCTGATATAAACGGCATAATCCGGCTCATTGCCGGTCAGGCTGATAATTTTTTGCTCACAGTCAGCACAAATGGCTTTACCTAAAATAATAATGCCGGCATCAGGGTTCGCCAATACCGACCGGCATATTACACACACAGGTAATTCCTGCATGCTGTGGCCTCCCCTCATTAATTTATGATCAAATTTGTTTACCTTAAAGTATGCCCGAACCATGGCACCGGTGCGGGCTTTTATCCGTTCTGTTAGTTTGTCCCCCATACCCACCGGCCTTGCCGCAGTTTTTGCACCACCAGGCCCGCCAGCAGCACCGGCGGCGGCAGATAACCCACTGCCAGAGCCAGGTAAGTAAATGGTCTGTCAATAAAGGCTTTAACTTCTGCTACGGTAGGAAATACGTACACCGTTGTCAGAAAAATTGCTGCACCGGTGGCTAAAGCCATCTCCCGGCTGTTTTTCCGGAAACCGCAAAAACGCCCCAAACATCTGGCAGCGGTATAATAATAAAAAGTAATGCGAAAGAAACTGCCCCATACCCAGAGCAACACAGCAATGGTTTGAAACCTTGCCAGCGTTTTGGCATACTTTATTTCAACGAAGGTAGGGTAGGGTGTTCTGGCAGCAATTCTTTCTCCCAGTATAGCCACCGGCCCGGTCAGCGGTCCGATAAACATCAGCCCAAAAACAGCTACTGCCGTCAGGGTTGTCTGCCACATATATTTGCCGTCTCTTACAGTATCTGCCAAAACAGCCAATACAACCAGCTCGCCAAATAACCCCAGCAACGGCACCGCCCCCTGTATAACCGGCAGCATCCCTCGTTCCGCAACAGGCAGCAGCAGGATATACTCCTTTTCTTCCAGAGAAATAACTGTTAAGGTTAGACCCAGTACAATCATTAGCGGCAGCAGCAAAAGGCTTACCCTGGCAATGTTCTCCAGGCCGCTTAGTACCGCATACAATGCCAATAACATAAAAATAACAGTCATTGCCAACGAAGGCGTCAGAGGGTTGAAAGCATTCCTCATAAAATCTACCAGGCAACGCAACGTCATAGCCACGGCCAGTAAAAAAAACACCCCATAAAATAATGAAACCGTTTTACCTGCCCATTTGCCAAATAACCGGGCGGCCAGAATGTCCAGGGCTTGCCCGGGCTTCAGATATGCCAGGGCCCCTAATATTAAGGCCAAGGCCAGAGCAGGCAGCAGCGCTACCGTCAGGGCTAACCAGGCATCCCGGCCGGCTGCTTGCAAGACCTGGGCTACCGTTATGAAATGGCCAAAACCCGTGACGGCTGCCACCGTCAATACCAATAATTCCCCACGGGACATTTGAACCTGAGCCAATATACCACTCCTTATTCCTTTTACCTAAATTTTTCCCGTTATAAACTTTTGTAAGCATTAATGTAATTTTTTTACCTGGCTGGTACATTTTTTTCCTTAAAGAAATTAATACTAATTACAAATTTGGCCGCCAGGGCAATCAAACAGCGGCAGCAGACCGCTGATGCAAAACAACAACTTTATGTTGATACGATAATCTCCCGGGAGGCAACTTATGGGTTTCCTAAAATATTTATTAAAATTAGTTTTCCAGCCGCCCCTTAAAAAGAAGCCGGCCCAACGGCCCTCAGAACTCAACCTGAGTCAGGTTTACACCCAGCAGGAACTGGCCAAACTGCCGGTCAGCCGCAGCCTGGCCAGAAACCTGGAGCAGATGGCCAGTATCCTGGGGCACAATATTGACTTTGTTAAGAGAAATTTTACCCTGGGCCGGCAGGACCCGCTGCCGGCAGCCGTTTGCTTTCTAAATGGCATGATAGATTCGCAAATTTTAAGCTCACACATTATGCGTCCTTTGTTGGAGGCCGGCGATAAGTCCGGCCCCCACCTGCTGGAGCTGCTTGATCGGGGAGGACTTATCAGCAAAGCCGAAATACAAAAGGGAGAAAACCTGCAAACCGTCCTGTCCCGGGTATTGGTCGGAGAGGTTGTTTTATTTATTGACGGCTATAGCCGGGCCTTTATTATCAGCTGCAAAGGCTACAACGGCCGGAGCATTCCCGAACCGGTACAAGAAAACACCGTCCGGGGGCCCCGGGAAGCCTTTGTGGAGTTGTTATCCAGCAATATCAGCCTGTTGCGCAAGCGGCTGGTAACCCCCAATTTAGTGGTGGAAAATTACCGGCTGGGCCGCATCAGTATTACTAATGTAGCATTGGTTTACCTAAAGGGACTGGCTTCTGCAGACCTGGTGGCGGAAGTGCGGCAACGGCTAACCCGTATCGAAATTGACGCAGTTCTGGAAAGCGGTTATTTGGAACAGTTTATTAAAGACAATCCCTATTCGCCCTTTCCCCAGGTTATCACCACCGAACGCCCGGATAAAGTGGCGGCGGATTTGCTGGAAGGCCGGGTGGCCATCCTGACCGACAACACCCCCTTTGCGCTGGTGGCGCCGGGGCAGTTTTTGTCCCTGCTGCAGAGTTCCGAGGATTATTACACAGACTATTATTTTGCCACCTTTGTCAGATGGATCCGGCTGGTTTCTTTAGTGCTGGCCTTAACCTTACCGTCACTGTACATTGCGGTAACCAATTTTCACCAGGAGATGATCCCCACCACCCTGTTTATCAGCATTGCTGCCAACCGCCAGGGGGTACCCTTTCCGGCGGTGATCGAGGCTATAACCATGGAACTGCTTTTTGAGACCCTGCGGGAGGCCAGTATCCGCTTGCCCACCACCCTGGCCCAAACCATCAGCATTGTGGGAGCACTGGTTATCGGCCAGGCAGCGGTCCAGGCCAATATTGTTTCGCCGGCCATGATCATTGTGGTGGCCGCCACCGGCATCGCCACCTTTACGCTGCCCCAGTACAGCCTGGGCCAGACAGTTCGCCTGCTGCGTTTTCCCTTGATGCTGGCCGCCGCCTTTTTAGGCCTGTTTGGCCTGATGACGGCCCTGCTGGCCATCCTGCTGCACCTGTGTGCCCTGCGCAGCTTCGGGGTGCCCTATTTAAGCCCCCTGGCACCTTTTAACTGGCAGTCCTTTAAAGATACCATGCTGGTGGCCCCTCACTGGAGCAGGCGGCGCCGGCCGGCAGAAATGGTGCAGGCCAATACCAACCGCCTGGGCCAAAACCTCCGGCCCGGCCCTGATAAAGGTTAGAAAGGAGCAGTCATGGCGGTTCGCTTGGCTCGTCTGGTGTTACTTTTATTTTTATTTGCCAACCTGACCGGCTGCTGGGACCTGCGGGAGGCTGAACAAACCGCCATTGTGGTGGGTTTTGGCATTGACCGGCGGGAGGACGGTGCCATCCAGCTGGTGGTGCAAACGGTTCGGCCGCAAACCGTCGGCGCCGCTGGGGGAGGCGGCGGCAGTGATCAACCGTCCTACCATAACTGGTACGCCACCGGCGCCACCCTTTTTGATGCGGTGCGCAACCTGGCTTTGCAGTGCCCCAACCAGTTTTTCTGGTCCCATAACCAGGTAATTATCATTTCCGAACGACTGGCCCGGCAGGGTGTGCGGGAGGTGCTTGATTTTCTGGAAAGGGACCCGGAATTTAAGCAAAGCACCTGGCTGCTGGTGGCCCGGCAGCAATCCATAGCAGATATCCTGGAAGCGGGGGAGAGCAACCGGCAGCCCCCGGCCAAAGCGTTGGCCGATATTATTAACCTGCGGCAGCGGGTTGCCAAATATGCCGTTGTAAACCTGGGTGATTTTTACCAGTTGTTAGAAAGTCCTGGCCAGGAACCTCACACAGCCGGAGTTACTTTCTTTGAAGGAATTATGAAGCCCAAAGAACAGATTGCTAAAACAGTGGCTCAAGCCAGCAAAATATTTGAGCAGCACGTTATTGACACGGCGGTTTTCCGGGGGGACCGCCTGGTGGGCTGGCTCAACCCCACCGAAAGCCGGGGCCTGCTGTGGATCAAGGGTGAGGTTCAGGAAGGTTTGGTGGTAACCTCCTATCAAAATAAAAAAATTGTGTTTGAAATCTTACACAGTACCGCCAAAATAAAACCCCAGGTGCTTGACGGCCGCCTGGTGATAAAAATTGACATTAAAACCCACTGCAACCTGGCCGAAGCCAGCCCGGGCATTTACAAGCTGGATGAGGCGGTTAAAAAGCAACTGGAGCAATTGGTCGCCGCCCAAATTAAGCAGGAAGTTATGGCCGCCGTAAGCCGCTGTCAGGAGCTTAACAGCGATGCGCCGGGTTTTGCCGGGGCGGTGCACCGGAGCATGCCGGGCACCTGGCAGCAGGGGCTGGCTGAACAATGGCCGGAGATGTTTCCCCAACTGGCGGTGCAGGTGACGGTACAGCCCGTCATTCAAGGCCTGGGACTGACTACCACCTCGCTGAATCCCGGCCAGAAATACCGTTAGGAGGAGCCAACATGGCAAAAGCCCTGCTGTTGCTCACCTTTGCCTATGCCATGATAATTGCGCTGGAACTGCCCCGCCTGCTGGCCCGCCGGCACCGGCGCGAACTGCTGGCTTTCGGGCTGCTGCTTTTGCCGGCCATGCTGTACGGCTACGGCCTTGTGTTTGACCTGCCGCTGCCCAATCCCAGCGACTGGTTAACTGCCGCCCTTAAACCCCTGGCCATGCATATGGAGCAGGTGTTTGGCACCGCCAAGTAATTCGCTAAAGGAAGATGGTCTTGAGCAAGGCGTACATTTCTCCCCAACAACTTTTTTTGTTGCTGCTCGGTTTTGTGGTGGGGACAGCACTGTTTTTGGTTCCTTCCTCAGCCATCGGCCAGGCCGGCCAGGATGCCTGGCTGGCCCCGTTTATCGCCCTGCCGCCCGGCCTGCTGCTGCTGGCCCTGCTGCTGGTCTTAAACAAAATGTACCCCGGTAGGTCCATTGTGCAGTACAGCCAAAGCATCCTGGGCTGGCCGGGCAAAGCAGTGGGCCTGCTGGTAATCTGGTTTGCCCTGCACCTGGGCGCCCTGGTGCTGCGCAACATTGTCTCATTTATTGATGTTATTTTTTTGGTAGGCACCCCGTCGGCTGTTTTATGCACTACCATAACCCTTTTGGCCGCCTATGCGGTGCGGCTGGGCATTGAGGTGATGGCCCGGGCCCTGGGCATAGCGCTGGTGCTTGCGACGGTGTTTTTTGCAATTCTGCAGGGCACCGCCATGTTGTTTGCCCAGTTTGACAATCTGCTGCCGGTGCTGGAGAAGGGCTGGCTGCCGGTACTGCGGGCTGCGGTAGGCATTGCTTCCTTCCCCGGCGGCGAAATTCTGGTGTTTGGCATGGTCATTTATCACCTCAAACCCGGCCGGGGAGCCGCCTGGTACCCCCTGGCCGGCCTGGCGGCCGGTTTGTTCATGTTGTTTTTATCCATTGAACGCTCTGTCACCGTCCTGGGTCCGGCGGTGGCGGCCCGGGCCATCTATACCCCACTGGTTACTATTAACTCTATCCCCGGCGGGCAAATTCTGGTCACCCTGATGGCGGTTATCTGGTACTTTTTTTCCATCTTTAAGTTTATCATTTGTTACTATGCCTTTGTGCAAGGGGTGGCCCATTGGACCGGCGCCCGCGATTACCGCCCCCTGGTGCTGCCTGCCGGGGCCCTGCTGGCGGTTTTCAGCCTGTTTGTTTATAAAAGCGCCATTGACGAATTATTTTTTGCTCAAACCGTCTGGCCGGTTTATGCCATCCCCCTGGAATACGGTATCCCTCTTTTGTTATGGCTTGCCGCCCTGTTAAGAAAGGCCCTGGGCGTCAATAAAAACAGCGCCGCCGCTGACACCGAAAATAATTCCCGGTTATGAAGTAATTTTTATTTACATATGCTTTGAATAGTTAGTAATTTATTAACAAACCCTCAATGAGCAATGCTAAACAGGAGGTGAATTATGGGTAAAATACTGGTCATAGACCCTGGCCATGGCGGCAAGGATGCCGGAGCTGTTGCCAATAATTTGCTGGAAAAAGATTTAAACCTGGCCGTTAGCAAAGGCATTCAGCAAGAACTCAAAACTTATGACGTAAAAGTTTTATTAACCCGAGAAACGGACGTTTTTCTCTCTCTTTTAGCTCGCTCAGAATTCAGCAACTCAGCACGGGCAGATTACTTTATTTCTATTCATACTAATGCCGGCGGCGGCACCGGTTATGAAGATTTCATTTTTACCAATCCCTCCGCCGTATCTGTTGAGGCCCAGGGAGTAATTCACCGGGAAGTAATGTCTTTTTTAAGTCAGGAAGGGTTCCGGGATCGCGGGAAAAAGCGTGCTAATTTTTCCGTCTTGCGCCATACCACCGCCCCTTGCATCTTGCTGGAAAATTTATTTATTGATAATCCCTACGACGCCAAATGGTTGGCCCAACCGGTAAATCTGGTTAAATTAGCTAAAACGATTGCTGCAGCACTGGTCAAAGCGCTGAACTTAACCCCTGCCGTGCTGCCATGGATACCTGCCAATGAAATTGCCGAACTGGTAAAAGACGGCCTGCTTAATACCGTCCGTGACCCTTCGACAGTGGTTAATTGGGGTGAACTGGCAACACTTCTAAACAGAATAAGAAAAAAACAGGTCGCAACCGGCGCTGCCTGGGATCCGGTAGCTGAACAGCAATTGCTGGTGCAGGACAAATTACTGTCCGCTGTGCGTCAGCCGCTGTTAGGCGTCTACTGGGGAGAATTTGCCACCGTGTTAAACCGGCTGCGCAACCGCCGGGTTACCGGCCATGCCAATTGGGATCCGGTTTTGGAAATAAACCTGTTACTGCAAGATCAACTGATTAACACCAATCGCCAGCCGATGGATCCTTTGCTTTGGGGAGAGTTTGCCACTGTGTTAAACCGTTTCCGGGCAATCCATGGGCGAGGAGGCAAGTAAAATGAATTTTTTTACTTACTTTGTTGAAAAGGGTGACACCTTATTCAGTATCTGCCAGCGTCACCGTCAGCTGGTTAAGGATTTTTTGGAATTTAACGAAATATACCCTCCCCGTGAATTGCTGCCGGGAGAAGAAGTTAAAATTCCTTGTCGCCATCCTTATAAGTATTTTCATTTAGTACAGCCCGGAGAAACCACGGAAGCCATTGCAGCAAGATATCACACTTCCCCCCAGTCAATTAAACTATGCAACATGATTGATGATGCTCCCGTCGGGCAGTATCTCTATATCCCGGAAGTACGGGTTAAACTGTGGCAGCCTCAGATAACGGAGGATGCCGGCGCTGAATCTTTTTTATACAAAAAAATTACTTATCTGATAGATGACATTAGAAAAGTTGCCCTGCGTGAACAATTGAAAATTCTCTCCCAATGGCTTCGCCAGCCTGTAAAATTGCGGCAATTTTGGACGGAAGGCAGTACTGCTTATTTAGATATAAGTAACCTGGTGGTTCAGCAAGGGGTGGGTGCCGCCCAAGAGTTAACCATAATTAATGTTTTGTTAGACGCTTTATTGCCCTTTAGCGAACTGGCCCATTGTCAGTTTTTAATTAACGGTATAATAAGTGAATGCGCTAACGGTCATATTTGTTTGGGAGAACCCTTTGTTTTACAATCTAAACAAGCTATTAAAGGAGGGATATAATTGGCTGGCTCAATAGAAAAAGATTTTGCCGCCTACCTTAATCAGTATGTGGTGATTGGCTTTGGTTCATGGCTGATGCACGGGCGGCTGTCTGACGCAAAAGAAGACTACGTTATTGTCTCCATGAGTTTTGTTAATAAACCGGTAAACATTTATATTCGAAAGTCTTCCCTGCATTTTATCAGCGCCTGCGAAAAAGAAGATTACGAATATATTCGGCGCCACCTGCAAGGCTTACCTTTGCAAGAATTGCAAGCCCCGTAACTTTGGTAATAAAAAACTTACTTATCTTACTGCAACACAGCCAGGCTAATCGTCATCTATTGTGATATCCAGTCTAACTTCTTTACTGCCTTGAGGACTAAAACTACCCCCGGCGCCAGGTCTGGCCCCGCTTATGGCAATGCTTCTGATGGCTGCCTCTTGCTCCCGTCCGGCATCAACAGCCGGTGGCATTTGTTTTCTTGCTGCGTGCGGCGGCTTTGAGGGAATGGCAAAATATTTTCTTCGTTTGGCGTAAGTATAATAAGAAAGCCACAAGCAAAACGCTATTAACAAAAAAGCCAATAACAATTTCATCCCTGGATCCTCCTTAAAAGGAAATTTTAAACTTATCAAAGTAATAGTTGTCATCATAAACCCGCGTTGATAAATATAACCGTCGCTGTTCCCGCAATCCCTCATGCAGCAACAGGTCGCTTAATAAGGCAGGAAAATAAGGATTGGTTTTCACCAAATCTATAGTTTTAGCTAAACGGCGCCGGTTAAAATGAGAATAGGCCAGACAAAGCAGATTATGGATGACATGGTTATTGGTTACCCGGTAGGGATGACTGCTACGGAAGAGATGCTGTACTACGACGGACGGTTCTACTACCAACCGATAACCAAACAACCAAAGTTTTAAACATATTTCTTCATCCTCTCTGCCCCAAACTTGAAAGTACCGGTCAAAGCCACCTATTTTGCCAAATACCTCCCGTTCAACTGCTAAAGCACAACCTCCCGCCAGCGGCACCTCGGTGCCGGCTGCCGGTTTTTCTTGCAGCCAGCTGACATTAAGGGCTCGGTTCCATGTCTGCCCATAACCAACTGTCCGACCGGTTTTCATATCAGCAACAGCAGGGCAAACAGCCTGCGCCCGGTGCTCCCGCAAAGATGCAACCAGCCCATCCAGCCAGTTGTCGCATACCGCCACATGAGCATCACAAAATACCAGAATATCTCCTTGGGCTTGCTCAGCGCCGGTATTTCTGGCACCAGCCGCTCCCACACCGCTTGTTAGGATAAGTCGTAAATCCTGATAATCTTTGCCAGATAAGAAATCACAACACTGATCTTCTGAACCGTCATTAACAACAATAATTTCATAAGCCGTATTAACATTATGGCTTCTTATATTGTCAATGGTTTTCTTCAAATTTAAGTCTTCGTTTTTACAAGGAATAATAATTGATACCAGTGGCTTTGCAACAGTATCTCCAGGTACTAAAACGGTGCCGGGAGTCGGTTCGCCGGCCTGGTTTAAAAGTTCCGAATGCGTAAAATTTGACCGGGCTGCTTGCTTAATAACCCTTTGTTTTCTGGCAATTAGCCGGAAAACTAACCAAAGATTTGCCATTACCAGGAGCAGAAGAATCATTGTCGTTAATATGCTGCTGGTTATCATGCGGGATCACCCTTATTTTAGTAAATTTACAGCCGGCCTGAGCCGGCTGTATTTTTAAGAAGTTGTTCCGGTGGGAAGGGGATTCTCTGGTACATAGTGGAATACTTTTACTTTGTATTCCAGAGAGGTGTCTTCAATGCCAAATAGAAACTGTCCAAACTGATCTGTAAAGGCAAAGGCCACAGGAATCAGGTTGCCTGTAACAGGATCGGTGGCAAATAATTTGACAACCGCATTTTCTGCGTACTCCCCGTTTGGCAGTCTTACCACCCCGTGAACACAGGCACGCACTTCTTCTACCAAATTAATGTTCATGTCTGTTTCAGTGCCGGGCTTAATTTCCAGTGTTGTTAAGCTAAGCTTTGTGGCAGCCATTGTAAAATACCCTCCTTTTGTTTCTTTAATTTACAAATATGCAGCCTCCATATGCAATGTCACCCAGAATAAACATATTAATCCATTACCATTATTAATAATCTGTTAAATGGCTGGTTATAAATACCAACATGCCCCCACCAGCTTAAGATCTCATCATCCAGCTTATTTTCAACCTTAAAGGCCACCTGCTTGATGGTGGTAAACTCTGTTAAGGTATTAACTATACTGTATATGCCCAGGTATTCCATGTAGGCTCCTGCGTTAGCTGCCAGCACCTCTTGCGAAAAATTTACTACGGCTAATCCCTGCTCCACCGTAATAGATAAAATTCTGGTTGCCTCTGGTATTACTTTTACAGCACCGGGTGTTAACGGTTGGCCATGTATCAATTCTTCCAGAGCCGCTCTGGCCACTCCTTTAGTGTAGGGAATACTGTGCACCTCTTTTTTTAAGTAGGCATTGGTTTCTGTCATAACCGGGTAGTAAACTACCACGTTCATGCGGGAGTTGACTGTAGCTACATACTTCACCGAATCCCAATGCAACGATAAGTTTAAGGTTTCCGCCAGCGCCCGCAACGGTACCATATAGGTGCCGTTAATTCTTTGCGCCGGCGGATAAAAGGGAACGGCTGCCCCGTTTTTATAACCGTTTGCTTCGTTAACAGGTATAATTAAATATATGGCGTCATAGCGAACTATAAATGTTTCGGTAGAACTGTCCAGCAGGTAATTTGCCCCCAATGCTTCGCACAGGGGTGCCGGTTGTATCATTAAACGCCCGTTAAGAATAACTGGATCAGTTGTAAAGTTTAACAACCGGCCGTCTACGATAACCTGGATTTGTTTATCCATCTGCCATACCACCTTTTTCACCAGTTTATGTAGTGACCATCGCCATTGTTATTGGAAAACCGGTGCAAAAAAGAGGCAGGCGCTGTTCTGTTGGCGCTACCTTAAATAAAAAAGAGTGTTCCCGTTTTGGGAACACTCCTTTATGCAGCAATATATTTATGCTTGTTTAGCCACTGCTTTTTTATCCACCCGGATAGCGGTATCGGGGCAGACCATCTGGCAGATGCCGCAGGCGATGCAATCATCGTTAGCCTCTACCGCGGGGGTGCCGTATACACCCAGTACCTTGGACCAGGCAATACACTTTTTGGGGCATTTTTGAATGCACAGCCCACAGCCTTTGCACAGGCCGGGAAAAAGCGTCCAGTCACATTTGGTGAGTTCCAGGGTACGACCTTTAAATTCCATGCTGTTCCCCCCTATTTCATCAATTCAATGCCGCGGTCAATGGCCTTGAAGTTCAGCTCGCGCAGCTCGGGATTTTGTTCAAACTTGTAACCAAGTTTCTTCTCAATGGCCGCCTTGGCAGCTTCTACCGGGATTACGCCGGTAGCACCGATTACTGCCCCCATAATTAAGATGTTGAACACCCGGGGGTGCAGTTCGTTCTTGGAGATCTCCAGCGCCGGGATGGCCAGCACTTTTTTAGCCTCGCCTTCTTTGGGCAGATCGTCAGCCACCCCTTCGATGCTGGCATCGTAAACATAAACGGTATTTTCATCCACATACTGCTTGCAGCGGCGTACCGCCCGGTCGCTCAGGGCTACCAGGATGTCCGCCTTATCAAACTTGGGCGCACCGATGGGCTGATCAGCAATTTGCAGGTAAGCAATCGACACGCCGCCCCGCTGTTCCACGCCGAAGTTGGGGATATAAAGGGCTTCGCGGCCTTCTGCATTAGCTGCTGCCGCAATAATTTCCGCTACCGATTGAACACCCTGGCCACCTTCGCCGGCCAAGCAGATTTTTACAGCTTTAGCCATTCTGCTGAGCCTCCTTTTTAGCCTCAAAGGGGTTTTTCTTTTCCCCGACTTTGTAATACTGAGGCATCTCTTTTTCTACAAAGGCCCAGGTCTTCTCGGCATTGGTCCGCCAGTTGGTGGGGCAGGCAGCCAGCGCTTCCACAAAGGAGAAGCCTTTGCCTTCCATTTGGGTTTGCAGAGCCTTTTTAATGTAGCCCTTTAATTGCTTTAAGTTGGCAGTGGTGCCGCGGGCTACATATGCACCGTCACCGGTAATGGCAGCAATCATTTCCGGACCTTGCGTGGGCATACCGGTGGCTTCCGGGTCACGGCCGTAAGGAGCGGTTTCTACCTTCTGGCCGGGCATGGTGCAGGGAGACATTTGGCCGCCGGTCATGGCATAAACGGTGTTGTTGGCCAGAATAACGGTCACCTTTTCGTTCCGGGCAGCAGCGTTGACAATACCGCCCACACCGATGGCATAACCGCCGCCGTCACCCATGTAAGCAATGCAGATCAAATCGGGGTTGGCCCGTTTGATGCCGGTCATCACCGGGGTGGTACGGCCGTGGTGGGTTTGCACGCTGTCGCAGTTGAAGAAGTCCCAGGACAGCAGGGAACAGCCGATGTCACAGCCAAAAACAACTCTATCCTGAATACCCAGTTCATCAATGGCCTCGCCCAGGCACTTCAGCACCAAACCGTGGCCGCAACCGGGGCAGAATTTGTGGGGTTTGCTTTCTACACGCCAGCTTTTGGGCATGGCAGGTTGTGGAGTCACAGACATGTGGAAACCTCCCTCCTTATTAAGAAGAAAATTTACAGGGACTCTTTAACTTTAGCAACAATTTGCTCAGTGGTGATACCTACGCCGGGCCGGAACATGGGCACAATTTCTGCGCCGGCGCCATAAATGGCGTCTTTGACCAGTCTGGCCAGCTGGCCTTGAGCAGACTCTGCAATCAACAGCTTCTTGGTTTTATTGGCCACTGCCTTCAGCTGCTCAGCCGGGAAGGGGCGGAGGGTAATGGGCCGGAAATAACCAACCTTCAGCCCGGCAGCTCTTAATTCTTTTACTGCATCACGCACACCGCGGAACACCACGCCGTGGGCAACAATAACCAGGTCGGCATCCTCTGTTGCTTGCTGGTCGTATTCCACCACTTCCGGTGCCATTTTTTCGTAATCGGCAAAATGCTGCTGCAATACTTCAAACAGTTCTTCTTCGGTGTTGTAAGTGTTGCGGTAATGGCCGGGTTCACGGTCTACACCGGGGGTGCCGGGCTTGCCGACATACTTCTCGGCGGGTACCATTTCAATGCCTTTTTCGGCGGGATCATAAAGGGTTACCGACTCACGCATTTTAGCTTGGTAGCCGTCACCCAGAACAAAGGTGGGGAAACGGTATTTCCAGGCAGTATTAAAGGCTTTCACGGTATAATCAAACAGTTCTTGGTGGTTGCTGGGGGAGTAGACAATGCGCAGTCCTTCACCGTTGCCGCCCATGGTGGTCAGGGTAACTTCTTGCTGGGAGTAAATAACGGTGGCTGTGGATGGGCCGCCACGCTGTTGGACTATGGTAACGGTAGGAAGTCTCATCATTTCAGCCATGGACATGGGTTCCTGCATCAGGGTGTTGCCGGGGCCGGCGGTGGCAGTGAAGGCTTTGAGACCGGCCAATACACCGCCCACGGTGGTAAAGCCGGCAGACAGCTCGTCTTCGGTTTGCAGGAACTTGCGGCCATACTTGGGAATTTGGCGGGTCCAATAGTGCATGATTTCGTTCTGAGGGGTAATGGGATAGCCGTACATGATGTCAGCACCTGCTGCCAGGGCTGCCCAGGCAACTACCTCGTTACCAGTCATGAACGCCCGCTTTTCTCCGGTAATGGGTTTTTCGGACATGAGAGATACCACACCTCCTGAATTAATAAAGATCCTTTGGGAAGCTTGTGAAACTTTTAGTATGATGGTCTGGTTGTCCTACCAGAACGTGCGCGGCATATATCTGACCAGCGGCCGTATGGGGTGACCCATACAATCCTGCGGGCCCATCTGCTCCGCCACAGTCCGGTCTGCGGTGGTGGCCACCACCGGGATACCCAGAAGCTTGGACGCTTGGCTGACCAGCCGGGCACCTTCTTGCACAATGTCCGGCGTGGTTTCGTCACCTAAATGGGTGTTGTTAATCAGGCCGTCAACAGGCCCCAGTTCTTTTATGTAGGCTACAATTTCATCCAGCGTGGAAGTCATGGGGCGTTTGGCGTTAATAACTGCAAAGACCTGCAATTCCGGGGTGTTCTCGACGCCTTCCAGCAGGTTTAAGGTTTTGGCTCCTTCCACCCCGTAGCCAATATCGAGAATAACATCACCTTCGCGATATAATGCCCAGCGGCACTCGGGTTTAATAATATTGCCTGCTTCGCCCAGCCCTACGGTGTCCCGGGTTTCCCAGGCCAGCACCGTAACGCCGGTGGCTTCCAGTTCTTTTTTAATAGGCCGCAGGGTATAGCAGGGCTCAACTATGTCCAAATCCACCAAATTTACTTGGCGGCCCGCGCCGGCTAACGCCAGCGCCCGGTTTACAGCCACTTCGCTTTTGCCGCTGGCATATTCGCCAACGTATGCTTCAACAATTCTCTGCGAGATGGCACAACCACCTCCCTAGCCTTTACGGCTTAGTTTACCCATTTCAGAAAATTCCTAAAAGGCCTATAAACAGCAAGAACCGGGATGTCAAGACATTTCCCGAGTTCCTTACCTCAGTATAAGATGAATTTTTTACGAAGTCAACAATTTGTTAACCAATTTAACAGGCCCTGCCAACCGTTGACGGCGGTTTTTTGACCTTTCGTTAAAGGGTTGCCGGAGGCCGCTGAACGGCTGAATTAAAGGATTTGACCGCCGGCGAAAGGACGTTCCGGCCCGCCCAACAGGCAAATATGCACGCCCGGCGGCAGAAAGTTTTAATTAGATGAAAGTTGATTCTTTTTCATCAATAAAAATAAAAATGGCATTTTAATATGTTTATAGCAAAAGATAATTGGCCAGCATCAGCAGTACTACCCCGGGCACCTGCAGGATGCCTGCCGTCAGCAGGGTAAAGGGATTAATGGCAATGTGCAGGCCCAGCCCGCCCAACAAAACATTAACCAGCACCAGCATTATGCCGCCCACCGCCAGGGAAACAACCAGTTTGCCCAGCAGGATCAGCGGCCGCGCAAAGATTGTGCCAAACAGATACAACCCCAACAAACCCAGCAAGCTAAGTAAGATGGTTTTCCCTTCCATCAAATAAGCCCCCTTTTCTTATAAGCATACGGCGGCAATATGCCCCTTAGCTAAATATAGAGGGCTTGGACAAACTTTATGACTGTAAATTTTGCAAACAGAAAGTTTAGCCAAATTCCCCCCGCCCCTCCAGGGCTTTGTTTAAAGTCATGGCATCGGCATATTCCAAATCCGCACCCACCGGGATGCCATGGGCAATGCGGGTAACTTTTACCCCCAGGGGTTTCAGCAGCCGGGCCAAATAAAGGGCGGTGGTTTCTCCTTCCACATCCGAATTGGCAGCCAGGATAACCTCTTCTACCTGACTGTCCGCCAGGCGGCTTAATAATTCTTTAACGGTTAACTGCTCCGGCCCGATACCTTCCATGGGCGAGATGGCACCGTGCAATACATGGTATAACCCACGATAACCCCGGGCCTTTTCCATGGCAATGACATCCCGGGGTTCTTCAACCACGCATAACAGCCGGTGGTTGCGGGACGGATCCCGGCAAATGGCACAGGGATCTTCGTCGGTGAGGTTGCAGCAGCCGGAACAGCGCCGTACCGCCTGTCTCACTTCCACCAGCGCCCGGGCCAGGCCCTGGGCCACCTCCGGCGGGGCGTTTAAAATATGCAAGGCCAGCCGCTGGGCTGTTTTCGGCCCAATCCCCGGCAGCTTGGCAAACTCGTCCGCCAGCCGGGCCACCGGTCCGGAAAAATAAAGCATATGGCATTACCTCCCAGCTTGTGGTGCTAATTACACATATCAAGGGCCGGCTACCGCCGACCCCCTGGTATTGGCACACTTATTTATGCTTAAAAGGGGTGTGTCTTGCTTAAATTAGAACAGGCCGGGGATGCTCAAGCCGCCGGTGAGTTTGCTCATTTCTTTAGCCACCATCTCCTGGGATTGGCGCAGGGCCTCGTTCACGGCTGCCAGCAACAGGTCTTGCAGCATTTCCACATCCTCCGGATCCACCGCTTCCGGTTTAATGGCAATACTGACAATCTCCTGCCGGCCGCTGGCCACCACTTTGACGGCACCGCCGCCGGCCGTGGCTTCCACGGTGCGGTTGGCCAGCTCTTCCTGCATTCTGGCCATTTCCTGCTGCATCTTTTGAACCTGTTTCATCATTTTGTTCATATTTCCACCCATCATAGTAAAAAGTCCTCCTTTTTATGTTCATTCCAAAACCACTATATCTTTGCCAAAAATTCGGACGGCTTCGGTATACAGCGGGTCCTCCTCCGGCCCTGCGCCCGCTTCGGTTTTGGGGGCCTGGTGCACACAATGCACCTCCCACCGGCCGCCCAGGTGCTTGCCTAAAAGCCAGGCCAGGTATTGGCGGTACTCCGGCTTATCAGCCGTTTTCTGATCAAACTCATCTGTAAAATAAAGGGTTAAAGTATGATCCTGCACTTCCATGCGGGGCCGGTTATTGCTCAGTAAAGACCAAAGGGGCATTTTTTTGCTCTCTTTGACAGCGGTCAACACAGCGGGCCACACCTGGCGTACCTGTTCCGGACTGACACCGCCGGCCGCTGCCTCCCGGTTGGCTGCCGGCGGCAGGGCAGGCGGGGTTTTGGCAGGCGGGGTTTTGGCCGGCGCCGCCTGGGGTTTAACCGGGGCGGTTGGCACAGGTTCTGCCGCCTGCCGGGCAGCAGCCGGCGGTGTTGCCGGCGCTCCCTGGGCCAACCGCTGCTCCAGCGCCGCCACCCGCCTGGCCAGACCTTCCCAGGAGCCGGCTATCTCCGGCCGGCAGGCCTTAACCAGGGCCAGTTCCAACACCAGGGTAGGCTGGGAGCTCCACTTCATCTCTTGTTCCGCCTGCATCAGAATCTGCAGCAGGCTGTACAAAGTTTCATTATTCACAGGCAGCCCGCTATGGCCCTCCTCCAGGCCCTTGACCAGCAACTCTCTTAAATAAGCTGTCATTTCCCGGGTAAACAGCCGCAGGTCTTTCCCCCGGTCGGCTATCTCCGCCACCAGCGTCAGCGCCTCGCCGGTTTTTCCTGCGGTCAGGCAACGGGTCATAGCCTCTAAAATATCCTGCTGTACGGTGCCCAGGATGCTGTGAATATCATCGGCAGTCACTGTTTCGTCAGCAAAGGCCGCCGCCTGGTCCAGAATGCTCAGGGCATCCCGCAGGCCCCCTTCCGCCGCCCGGGCAATCAGTTGCAAAGCCTCCTCGGTTGCCTGGATGCCCGCCCCCGCCGCCACCTCCTTTAACCGGGCCACTGTTTCCTCCGGCCTGATGCGGCGAAAATCAAAACGCTGGCAGCGGGAAAGGATGGTCAGGGGGACTTTGTGGGCTTCGGTGGTGGCCAGTACAAAGACCACATGGGCCGGCGGCTCTTCCAAGGTTTTTAGCAAGGCGTTAAAGGCCTGGTCTGTCAGCATATGCACTTCATCTATTATATATACTTTACGGCTGCCGGTAGAAGGCGTAAACTTTACTTTTTCTCTTAAATCCCGTATTTCATCAATGCCCCGGTTGGAGGCGGCGTCAATTTCCACCACGTCCAGGGCATGGCCCTGGTTCACCGCGGTGCAGTTGGCACACCGGTTGCATGGTTCTCCGTGGTCCGGGTTCAGGCAGTTTAGTGCTTTGGCCAACACCTTGGCAGTGGTGGTTTTTCCCGTACCCCGCGGGCCGCAAAACAGGTAAGCATGGGCGGCCCTTCCCTGCCGCAGGGCATTTTGCAGTGTTCGGGTAACATGCTGCTGTCCGACAATATCTTTAAAGTTCTGGGGACGCCAGGCTCGGTATAATGCTTGATAAGCCAAAACAAAACCACCTCGTTGATATTCTTCCATAAGTTTTCGCCTTTTAATACGCTTTTCCTTTTTGGGATGCCATTTCCAATTTAAAAAACAGGAGATTATGGAACACTGAACGAAAATGCAATCTTTATAAACATCCACAAACCACGTCCGTTTTTTTAGAATACGTCAGGGCCTTACTTTTCAATGAAAGGAGCTAACACCTTTGCCAGAACATGCCACGGTTGCCGTAGCACACTGTACCGGTTATGAACTATCCCAGGTCAGCCGCTCGCTGGACAAGCTGTTGCAGCACCTGGGGGGAATGCCTGGTTTTGTCAAACCCGGGCAAGTTGTCGCGGTTAAACCTAATTTGATTGCCAAAAAAAAGCCGGAGGAAGCCGCCACTACCCACCCCGCCCTGGTGGAAGCAGTGGTAAGAATGGTTCAACAGGCCGGCGGCCGGCCTTTTATTATTGACTCGCCGGGCGGCCCGGCCAGCCAGGGGCTGCTGCAGGCCGTCTACCGGGCCACCGGCATGGCGGCCGTAGCCCGGCGCACCGGCTGTGATCTCTGCCTGGATACCACGGAAATGACCCTGGCCCACCCGGCCGGGCGGGCGGTCAAGCAGTTGACCGTCCTCAAAGCCCTGGCCGAAGCGGACTTAATCATCGGCCTGCCTAAATTAAAAACCCACTGCATGACCCTTTACACCGGCGCCGTTAAGTTGATGTACGGTGCTGTTCCCGGTCTTAAAAAAGCCCAGTACCATTTTAACATGCAGCGTTTGGAACAATTCAGCCACCTGTTAATTGACATTAATACCCTGCTGCCCTCCTGCCTCACCATCATGGATGCCGTGGTGGGCATGGAGGGCGACGGCCCCACCGCCGGCTCTCCCCGGCAGGTGGGTCTGTTACTGGCTTCCCCCAGTCCCTATGCGCTTGACTTTGTTGGCGCCGGTTTAATCGGCCTTAAGCCAACCGAGCTGCCCTTTATCCGCCTGTCCATGGAGCGGCGGCTTTGCCCGCCCCCCGGCGGTATCAATTTGGTGGGTGAAGCGCTGCCGGTTCTGGTCCCGCCCTTCCGCCTGCCGGCCCACCGGCAGGTGGATTTTAACGTGCCCGGCCCCTTAAAAGGCCTGCTTCGCAAACTGCAGCCCCGGCCGGTGTTCAGCCCCGAGCTGTGCATCGGCTGCGGTGAATGCCGGCGCTGTTGCCCGGCGGAGGCCATTCAAATGGTGGAAGGCTTGCCCCGGGTGAAGCTGGCTGAGTGCATCCGCTGCTTTTGCTGCCAGGAACTTTGCCCCCGGCGGGCGGTTAGCGTGCAGCAGCACTGGTTAGGCAAAAAACTGCTGCGTTAGCCAGCCCTTCAATAACAAAACCCCGGGTTCACCCGGGGCATATGAGTATATAGTATATAATCCAAGCTACCGGCTATCTGACCGTCCCCTCAAAGCAACTGCCGCCAATAAACTCCCGGACAATCGAGTTTAAGGGCACCTCATCCATACCCAGGGGTGCAATATAGCGAAGGAGATTAAGCAGCCGGCCGGCTTCCGCAAATTCCGGGTGCTCCGGCTTGATTTCCTTAAGATGCGGTTCTACGATGGGCTTTAATACCGCCAGTTCATAGGGCAAGGCAGAGTTAAACATAACATCGGCGCTTTCCTGGAAGGGGAAAATGTTCTTCTCCTCACCCCGTCGCACCGAAGGCCACATGGCCAGGGTTTCCCTGGCTGAGCGGCCGCGGCACCGCTGATCCCGGGCAATCCGCCGCAGCAGCCGGACATCCGTGGTGGGTATGCGGTTCTGGTTGTCCAAATTAATCTGGGTAAGGGCGCTGACATAAATCTTAAACTTTCTGCCCTTGGGAATAGAGCCGGTTAGCAAGTCGTTGAGGCCGTGAATACCCTCCACCACCAGCAAATCGGCCGGCCCCAGTTTTAACCGCTCGCCGTGATATTCCCGTTTGCCGGTTTTAAAATTAAAGTAAGGCAGTTTAATTTCTTCGCCCTGAATCAGCTTGATCAGGTGATCGTTGAATAAGGGAATATCAATGGCCCTGATGCTCTCAAAATCGTAGTTGCCGTTTTCATCCCGGGGCGTGTGTTCCCTGTCTACAAAATAATCGTCCAGCGAAATGGCCACCGGCCGGATGCCATTAACCTGCAGCTGGGTGGACAGCCGCTGGGCAAAGGAAGTCTTGCCGGAGGAAGACGGCCCGGCTATTAAAACAATTCTGATGCGGTCAATGTTGTCGGCAATCTGGTCGGCAATCTGAGCAATTTTCTTTTCGTGAAAGGCTTCCGATACCCGGATCAAGTTGGCCACATCGCCGCCGGTAACCATATCGTTTAAGGACACCACATTGTTAACCTTTAATATGTTGGCCCATTTTTTGGCCTCAAAGTGAATATTGGCCAGTTTGCCCTGCTCAACATAAGGAGGTATTTCCAGCGGGCTTTCGGTTTTGGGCAGCTCAAGGATAAAGCCAGGCAGGTAAAAACGCAGGCGGAATTGCTTTAAGCAACCGGTGCCGGGCACCATGGGCCCATGGCAAAAATCATAATAGCCGCCGCAGGCGTAGATGGCCACTTCATCACCGGGCAAGTATTTGAGCAGTTGAATTTTGTCCACCTGTCCCGCCTCGGTAAACAACCTTTCGGCATCCTCCTTGTTCAGGACGGTGTGCAGGAACGGTTCATCCGCTTCGATAATATAACGCATCTGCCGCTCCACCCGGGCTATGTCCCGATCCCGCAGCGGGCGGTCATAGTGAATTTCTCCATACAAGCCGTTCCCCAGGGTATGTTGGATCACAGCCGTACTGCCGGGCAACACTTCGGCTACCGCCCGCATCAAGACCATGGTAATACTGCGGTGGTAAATCCGCATGCCTTCAGCCGAGGCCAGGTTCACCAGGCGCACTTCACAGGATGTTGTCAGCGGTGTCCGCAGATCCTTGAGCAGATTATTGATGCCGGCAGCCACTACCGGCATGTTTTGCGGCGGGTGCATCTGCAACAATTCCAGCACGGTTGTACCGGGGGCTACCTCATAGGTGTAATCCCCGTCTACCTGAACCTTAATTAATTCCTCCATATTGAACACCTCCCAAACAATCAGTCAGTTAATTAAAGATATTATAGCGAAAATTTTCACAAAAAGCCACCGTTGCGAAAATTTTGCATCAGTCAGTAACCGTTTGTGCCGTAAATTAATAACTGCCTGTGCAAAATCGCACAGGCAGTTCGTAAGTTAACCCATCAAGCAAATAAGAGACCGTGCACCCACCTTCGAGATATGGCTTCCAAGCGTACCAACGCAGGTTGCTCAGACCAGGCTGCCTTGCGGCACCCGCAGGGTTTCCCTTAGTGCTGCTTCCGTCAGGACCTGACACGGTTCGAGAACCTGCGCTGCGCAAGACCCGATCCTCAACGCCCCTTACGCTGGCCAGACCTCACAAACCAACCCCTATGGCGGGAATTCAACCCAGCTACAGCGGATTGCTGGTACAGGGCACCGCTACCTCCCCGTCTAGCACGGCCATAGTACAAAACTTTACTGGCGGAGAGGGCGGGATTCGAACCCGCGAATGAGTTACCCCATTACATGATTTCCAGTCATGCGCCTTCGACCAGACTCGGCCACCTCTCCATTAAGCATATTAAGTTTTTGCCAACAGGCTACATGTTTGATTATATTAATTTCTCCCGGGCAAGTCAAGAGCCAATTATAGACAAGTAAACATAAAAAGACCGGTCAGTCTGTTAATTAGCCTTAAGACAGCAGACAAACGTTATCAAAACAAAGAAATCCCAATTGCCATGAGAGCTGACTTAGTGCAGTCGGTGCGTAGACCGGAGCTAAAGGGGAGGATAAACCACCACAAAATGTTGTCAACATTTTGCAGGCCGCCTTTGTGAGGCGGCCGCGCAGGTTATTGCAGGGTAAGGTTAATAATTGTATAGTTGCTCTGGTCTTCCAATTGCTTAATCAGCTTGATTTGCTGGCTGATGGCATGGTTGAGATTGGTTAATTGCTCAGCCGTTGCCGGGTCATCCTTGGCTGCTGTTTGAGCGGCCAAATCAGCCTGCTGCGCCTGTAATTGCTCCAGCAGGGCAACCGCCTGTTTATGCTGGGCGCTTAAATCCCTTTCAACGGGCATGTCGGTAATTACTTCCCCCAGCGCCTTCAACTGACGCTCAACCGTCTGGGAACGGCCGGCCGGCACTTTCAGTGCCAACATGCCGATACCGTTATCCTCACTGTAGGGTACCACAATGGAACCGCCCGCCTGCTGGCTGATAGCCGCCACTGACTTGAGGGCCGCATCCAGTTCCGGCACATCCAGCTTTAAAACGGCCGTTCGGGCTGTCATGCCCTCGCTGGACTGTGGACGGTAGCTCTCAGGCATAAATTTTTTCTCGGGTTGGTTGGCCGCTCCGGCCACCGCCCCCTGTTCTGCCGGCTTATTCACTGCTTGGCTCGACTGGGCAGGCGTGGTTGCTTTGCCTGTTTGACCGGGTTGTACAACCCCTGCCTGTTGTTTAACCTGACCGTCCGCCGGTTTCTCCTGGTTGAGATTGCTGCCGCTCAACTGCTCAACCAGCGCCGGTTCCTGAGCAGTATTCTGTACCGGAATAAATTGATGGCCTTCCTTTTCCCACAGGGCAGTCAGCCCCAGGGTCATGGCCAGCACAGCGGCCACGGCGGCCGTACGGTACCACCCCTGGCGGACAACCCCGTTAATGCGCGCAAACCAGGTTGTGTGCCGGGGCGCCTGGGCCGGCAAAGCCAATCTATCAATTTTTTCCATTAAACCAGCCCGAAAACCGGCTGGCGGAGCAATTTCCGGAAGTTCCTGCAGCAGGGAAAGACAGGACCGTAATTCTTCCCATTCGGCTCTGCATGAGGGACAACCGGCCAGATGATCCTGCACGGCTGCCTGTTCGGCAGGATCAAGGGCTCCATCCAGGTAAGGTGACAGCATCTCTAATGCATCCTGGCATCGCACGGAACATCCCTCCTTTTACTTTGGTAGACGTGTATGGCAACATAATTGTTCCAGCTTTTCGAGGGTTTTCCAAAGGCATTAACAGTAATTTATTTTACCTTGATTTTATTTTATGCCACCGCCGGGCAAACCGAAAGTTGTAATATCCGAATGTTTTGGCAAATCCTGCAAGAATAAAAAAACAGTTGCCAAATGCAGCTAATCTGTTTATAATTCATTGCGTAAACATTAAACAAGATAATAAACAGTTACATGACCGGCGGGATTATGTGGAGCACCACAGGGGATTGTAACTGTCAAGCTGCCGACCGCCTGGGCAATCAGTGCAATGCTTTTGTCATTGTGTGATGGCCCGGGCGGTTATTTATTTTTTATGGGGAGTGAGGACACTATGACCAGACCGGAATGGGACGGATTTCGGGGCGTAAACTGGCAACAAAAGGTAGATGTGCGGGATTTTATACAAAACAACTATGCCCCTTACACCGGTGGCCCCCGGTTTCTCTGCCAGGCCACCGACAAAACCAAACAATTGTGGCAACAGTGCCTCAGCCTGTTTCAAGCAGAACGGGCCCAGGGCGGTGTGCTGAGCATTGATACCACCCGGGCCGGCGGCATCACTGCTTACGGTCCCGGTTATGTGAACCCGGCGCTGGAAGTTATTGTAGGGCTGCAAACCGAAAAACCGCTGGAGCGCTCGGTTAATCCCTTCGGCGGCCTGCGCATGGCCCGGCAGGCCTGCCAGGCCTACGGTTACAACCTGGATCCGCAGTTGGAAGATTTTTTTGCCAAGTACAGAAAAACTCACAACGACGGGGTTTTTGACGCATATACCGAAGACATGCGTCTGGCCCGCAGCCTGGGCATTATTACCGGCCTGCCGGATGCCTACGGCCGGGGCAGAATTATCGGTGATTACCGGCGGGTTGCCCTGTATGGCACTGACCGGCTGCTGGATCACAAAGAACAAGACCTGGCCCGCCTGTCCAAGCAGCCCATGACGCCGGAAATCATTCAGCTGCGGGAAGAAATCAGGGAACAAATTAAGGCTTTGCAAGAGTTAAAAACAATGGCCGCCGGTTATGGGTTTGATATCAGCCGCCCGGCCGCTGACGCCCGGGAAGCCTTTCAATGGTTATATTTTGCTTACCTGGCAGCTATTAAGGAGCAAAACGGCGCTGCCATGTCCCTGGGGCGGGTAAGCACCTTTTTAGACATCTACATTGAAAGGGACTTGCAAACCGGCCGCCTAACCGAAGCAGCCGCCCAGGAGCTGGTGGACCAGCTGGTGATTAAGCTGCGGTTGGCCCGGCAGTTAAGAACGCCGGAATACGACCGGTTGTTTGCCGGTGACCCCATGTGGATTACCGAAGCCATCGGCGGCCAGGGCCTGGACGGCCGCACCCTGGTTACCAAAAACTCTTATCGTTTTTTGCAAACCTTAATTAACCTGGGGCCTTCCCCTGAGCCCAACCTGACGGTACTGTGGTCTGAGAATTTGCCCGCTCCCTTTAAGGAGTTTTGCGCCGCCGTTTCCATTAGAACCAGTTCGGTGCAGTACGAAAATGATGATTTAATGCGGCCAATCTTTGGTGATGATTACGGCATCGCCTGCTGTGTTTCCGCCATGCAAATAGGCAAGCAAATGCAGTTTTTTGGTGCCCGGGCCAATCTGCCCAAATTGCTGCTGCTGGCCGTCAACGGGGGCCGGGACGAGATTACCGGCCGCCAACTGGCGCCGGCCATCCCCTTGCCGGAAGGCGAAGTGCTGGATTATGAAAAGGTAAAAAGCAATTTCCTGCAGTTGCAGGACTGGCTGTGCCAACTATACGTTAATACCATGAATGTCATTCACTACATGCACGATAAGTACGCTTACGAGCGCCTGCAAATGGCGCTGCATGACAGCCAGGCAGACAGGCTGATGGCCTTTGGCCTTGCCGGGCTGTCGGTGGTGGCGGATTCCTTCAGTGCCATTAAATACGCCAAAGTATACCCCTTGCGCAACCCGCAGGGAATTGCCGTGGATTTTAAAATTGAGGGGGACTTCCCCAAATATGGCAATGACGATGACCGGGTGGATCAGCTAGCGGTTGAGCTGGTGCAAAGTTTTCACGCCAACCTGCAAAAATATGCCGCCTACCGGCAGGCCCGCCATACCTTGTCAATCCTGACCATTACCTCCAATGTTATGTACGGCCAAAAAACCGGCGCCACGCCGGACGGCCGGCCCCGGGGCGCCGCCTTTGCCCCGGGTGCCAACCCTATGCACGGACGGGATACCCAGGGTGCCCTGGCCAGTTTAAACTCGGTGGCCAAATTACCTTACCGCTCCTGCCTGGACGGCATCAGCAACACCTTTTCCATCGTACCCCGGGCCCTTGGCAAAAGCCACGCCGACCGGGTAGCCAATTTAATCAACATTCTGGACGGCTATTTCAGCCAGCAGGCCCATCATTTAAATGTTAACGTTTTAGATCGGGAAACCCTGCTGCGGGCCATGGAACAGCCGGAACAATACCCCCAGTTAACTGTCCGGGTGTCCGGATATGCGGTACACTTTACCAAATTATCCCGGGCTCACCAGTTGGAAGTTTTGCAGCGCACCTTTTTTGAACGATTTTAAACGGAAAGGGGTTAACCGGATGACCCAAGGCCGTATTCATTCTATAGAAAGCTGCGGCACCCTGGACGGGCCGGGACTGCGCTGCGTGGTTTTTTTGCAGGGCTGTCCCCTGCGCTGCCGCTATTGCCACAACCCGGATACCTGGCAGCCCGACGGCGGCCGGCCGGTGGCGGCCGCTGACCTGGTGAAACAAATTTGCCGCTTCCGGCCTTACTTTAAGGGGCAGGGGGGTGTCACTTTATCCGGCGGCGAACCACTGTGGCAACCGGACTTTGCCGCCGCCCTGCTGCAGGGGTGCCGGCAGGCGGGCATTCATACGGCGGTGGATACCTCCGGCTGGGCCGACCCGGACCACCTGGCGAAAGTGCTGCCCTACACAGATTTACTGCTGCTGGATGTTAAGGCGGCGGAGCAAGACCAGTACCGCTGGCTGACCGGTCAAGACTGGCATAAGTTCCTGGCCGCCCTGGATTATATTAAACAAGCGGCTATCCCCCTCTGGCTGCGCTATGTTGTTCTGCCGGGCATTAATGATCAAGCCCGCCATCTGACAAAGCTGCGGCAGCTGATTAAACACCTGGGCAGCCAGGTAGCCAAAGTGGAGCTGCTGCCCTACCACCCCCTGGGCGTCCATAAGTGGCAGCGGCTGGGCTATCCCTATACTCTGCACCGCCTGAACCCTCCCGATCCGGCTGCTCTGGCCGCCCTGGCTTCCCTGCTGCCCGGTGCCACGGCAATGTTTAACGATATCTGAGATTGGCGTTTTGCCAATCTCTCAGCGTGTCGACAAACATTATCAGTGGTTTATGATCCCCTTTGGCTCCGGTCTACGCACCGACAGCACTGTGATTCGCTACGGTCGCCCTTGGGGTCGCCTCAAACGGGCCATCCTGGCCCGGTTCGGCTGGCGCCCACGTCCTGTGGGCGCCACCCCAATGGCTCCTTCGCTCATCAAGTGCTGTGACCGGTGCTTCGACAAGTCGCCGGCAGGGGATCATAAAACCACCTTAATTTTTGTTTTGCAACCTTTGTCTACAGTCTGTGAGATTGGCGTTTTGCCAATCTCTTTTTTATTGTTTTGTAATGTTAAACCAGAAGTTTTTTAATATAAAGGGCGTATAATCTAAACAAAATTCTGATTGTTTTTTTTGATTGCCAAATTATATACTTGCTCTATAAGACGTTTTGTCTTAAATAAGACAAATAATTAAGGATAAGGGGTGAGTTGTTTGACCAGGCATTAACGCAAATTTTGATTAAGAACTAACTAAGGAAAATACTTTATAAGGGAAAAGAGGTTTGGTATGAAATTATCTGTCGGCAAGAAAATTGGCGGTGCGTTTTTTACGCTGCTGGCTTTGCTCAGTATTATCACCTTTTTAAGCATTAAGGTGACGAGCGCTACCCAAGCGGAATTGCAACTGTTAAATACCAGCTCGCAGCATTTAAGCCTGGACTACCAGATACAAAACAGCTTTCAGGGAGTTGCCCTGGCCCTCCGGGGTTACGCTACCTACGGCGACCCGGCCTTTTTGCAACAGTACCGGGACCAGGTGGCCCATACCCAAGAATTAATCCGGCAGCGGATCCAAAATGCCGCCCCGGAAACCAAACCCAAATTGGAAAAGCTGTTATCAGATTTTACTTCCTACGAGCAGCAACTATCCGGCCGGATGATCCCCCTGCTGCAGGCAAACAAAAAGGAAGAAGCCCTGCAGCTGGGCCACACCCTGACCCCCTTGACAGCAAGCATTAACCAAACTTTGCAGCAAATGATCCAGCAAAACCAGGCCAAAAATAACGCCGCTATTGACGAAACCGTTTCCCAGGCGGCCCAGGGCAGGCAATGGGTCACGGTTTTCAGCGGCCTGGCCCTGCTCCTGGGTATTGTCTTATCTGTTATCATTACCAGAAGCATCACCACCCCTTTGCAAACCATTAACCAGGGTGTCAAAGTCCTGGCGGAAGGGGATTTCACCAGGGAAGTGGCCGTGTCCGCCGGGGATGAAATTGGCCAACTGGCGGCGGCAGTTAACAGCACCCGGGAGCAATTAAAAAATCTGGTCAGCGAAATTACTGAAATTGCCCAGACAGTGGCGGCCCAGAGCCAACAACTGGCGGCTTCCGCCGAGGAAGTCAGCGGCACCGCGGAAGAAGTGGCCGGTACCACCAACCAGGTGGCGGCCATGGCAGAAAAAAGCCTGGCCAATGCCCGCACCACCGTGGCCGAATCCCACAAGGTGCTGGAGGTGGCGGCCGCAGGGGGCACCACCGTCCGGCGCACCGTTGAAAAAATCAATGCCATTGCCCGGTCGGTGGAAGCCGTGCACCAATCGGTACAAAGCCTGGGGCAGTTGTCCGAAAAAATTGGCAGCATCACCGCCCTGATTACCGGTATTGCCGACCAAACCAATTTGCTGGCCTTAAACGCTGCCATTGAAGCAGCCCGGGCCGGCGAACAGGGCCGGGGCTTTGCCGTAGTGGCGGAAGAAGTAAGAAAACTGGCGGAACAATCCGCCACAGCCGCCCGGGAAATCGGCCAGCTGGTGGTGCAAATCCAGAGCGGTATTGGCGTGGCGGCCCAGGCCATGGCCCAGGGCACTGCCGATGTGCAAGAAGGGGTTAATCTGGCCTCTGAGGCCGGCCAGGCCCTGGACAATATTATGCAGGCGGTAACCGGCAACATTGAGCTGGTGGAAGAAATTGCCCAGGGAGCCGGCCAAACCAGCGAAGGTACCCAGCAGTTGTCTGCCAGCAACCAGCAGGTTACTTCCACCATCCAACAAGTGGCCGGCGCCACCCAGGAATTGGCCAACATTGCCGGCAAGCTGCAATCCTCTGTGGAGAAGTTTAAAATCTAAGTTATTTACAGGGTTACTACCACTGTATGCGGCCGGCCGTCATCCTGCAAGTCAACCCGGGCTTCTCCTTGCCCTGACAGTTCTGTCCGTTGTCCGTCCACCTCCAGGGATACCGGCCCCCGTCCCTTACCCGACGGGTTTTGTACGGTAATAAGGTAGCGGGTGTTGCCAAAACGGTAGCTAACCGAAAATTGCGGCCATTCCCCGGGAATACAGGGATTGATATACAGATGCCGACCCCGCCGGCGCAGGCCGAGAATCCACTCCAGCCCCGCCTGGTACATCCAGCCGGCGGCGCCGGTGTACCAGGTCCAGCCGGCCCGCCCCCGGTGGGGTTCCGCTGTGTAAACGTCGGCCGCCATCACATATGGCTCGCCGGCATACCGAAGCACCTCATGGCTGGTGCGAGTATGATTGAGCGGGTTTAACATGTCAAACAGTTCAAAGGCTTTATCGCCTTGGCCCAGCCGGCACCAGGCTGCAATACTCCAGATGACGCCATGGGTGTACTGGGCGCCGTTTTCCCGAATACCGGGCGGGTAACCCTGAATGTACCCGGGACTGGGTTCTGTGCGGTCAAAGGGCGGCGTTAAGAGGCGGGCCAGGGAAAGCTCCCTGTCCACCAGTTCACGGTCAAAGGACTCCATGGCCTGCCGGGCCTTATCGGGCGGTGCCCCGCCGGCCAGCACCGACCATGATTGGGCAATGGCATCAATGCGGCATTCCTGGTTGTAAACCGAACCCAGCCATTGGCCGGCATCCGTAAAGGCCCGCCGGTACCACTGCCCGTCCCAGGCATGCCGGTCCAGTGCGTCGGCCAGTTGACGGCTCACGGCACGGTAGCGGTCGGCCCGCTCCCGGTCGCCCTTTTCCTGGCACAGCCGGCTGAAGCGCTGCAGCACCTCATAGAGGAACCAGCCCAGCCAAACACTTTCACCCCGGCCGGCGGCCCCCACCAGACTCATTCCGTCATTCCAGTCACCAATGCCGATCAGGGGCAGCCCGTGTTCGCCAAAGCGTTGCAAAGAACGATCTATGGCCCGCCGGCAGTGTTCCAGCAGGGTGCCCTCCTGTTCGGATACCAGAGTGGGTTCGTACCGTTCGTGTTCACCTTCCTGCAGCGGTTGACTGTGCAGGAAAGGCACCCGTTCATCCAGAATGGCCTGATCCCCGGTATGTTCAATATACCGGGCGGTGGCATAGGGCAGCCAGAGCAGGTCATCCGAAAAGTGCGTACGGATTCCCCGCCGGGTTTCTTCGTGCCACCAGTGCTGCACATCTCCTTCCTCATACTGATGGGCCGCATGCAGCAAAATCTGGGCTCGGGTAAGATCCGGCCGGCTGTGCAGCAGGGCCAGGGAATCCTGCAGTTGATCCCGGAAGCCGTAAGCCCCGCCCGCCTGGTAAAAAGCGGTTCTGGCCCACATGCGGCAGCCCAAGGCCTGGTAAAGCAGCCAGCCGTTCATTAATATATTCATGGCCGGCACCGGAGTAGTAACCGTCACCTGTTCCAGCACCTCCGACCAGAACTGCTGCACCTGCTGCAGGGCCTGCCGGCAGGCAGCCGCCCGGCTGTATTGTTTAGCCAGCCGCACCGCCGCCGTCTGTGAACTGTGGCAGCCCAGCAGGATAATTACCGTACGGGTGGCGCCCGGCGCCAGGGTAAACTTTGCCTGCACAGCGCCGCAGGAGTCATGCAAGGGGCCGGTTAAGCCGGACAGCTGCTCCCGGGTCAAGGCAGCCGGCTGGGCCGGCGTACCGTTGCGGCCAAGGAATTCCTGGCGATCAGCTGTCCAGGACAGCTCCGCCCGTTCAGCCGCGGCGTCCTGCGGTTGCACAAACAGGCCCAAGAAGGCCACCGCTTCCCGGAAGGCTTCTTGATAAGCATTGCGGGCCAGCAAGATACGGGCAGACTCATCCCAGTGGGTGATAATGTAAGGGGCAGCGGCCGGACGGCGTACGCCCAGCACCCATTCGGCGTAATAGGTAACCGACAGGCGCCGCGGCTGTTGGCTCAGGTTATGCAGCTGCAGTTGTATCACCTTGACCGGGTCTGCCGGCGGTACAAAAACCGTCATATCCTGCCGGATGCCGTGCCGGGTATGCTCAAAACAAGTGTAGCCCCGGCCGTGGGTAACCAGGTAAGCCGGATCTGAGGGGTGGCTGGAACCGGTAACGCACCAGTGTTCGCCGCTTTCTTCATCCCTCAGGTAACATACTTCACCGGGCGGGTCCAACACCGGGTCGTTTGACCAGGGCGTTATTTTGCACTCCCGGCTGTTGCGCCACCAGGTATATCCGGTACCCCGTTCGGATACCAGGCAACCAAAGCAGGGATTGGCCAGCACATTAATCCAGGGGGCCGGCAGGTGCCGGCTGTTTTTTAACAGCAGCCGGTATTCCCGGCCGTCCGGCGTAAAGCCGCCCCAGCCGTTAAAAAATTCTAAGGGCGGCAGCTGCACCGGTGCCGTCAGGTGGGCAAACCTGTGCGGCGGGGCGGTGGGTACCAGGGGTGGCGGCAAGGCCGCCGGCCGCCGGGGCAGCCGGGTTTGCACCTTGATGCCAGGCCCCTCGGCCCGCAGGATCAGCCTGGCGGTGGCCAATAACAGGGTTCGCTCGGCCGGCGTCAGCCGGTCTTGCTTAAGGATAAAAACGCCGCCGCTGCCGGTTCCCTGCCACCGCATCACCTGTTCTGCCGTCCGTTGCAGCGCTTCTTGCAAATCCTGGCGGTAGCCGCCGGATGATTCATTCAGCAGCACCAGGTCGAACAACAGCCCCAGGCGGCGTAAATACTCGTGACCGGTTAACATTTTAGCTGCCAGGGGCAGGCCGGCCCGCTCCTTAACCCGAACCAGCACCAGCGGCAGGTCGCCCGAGATGCCATACGACCACAAACTGCTCTGGCCCTTCTCATTTTGGGCAATACTTGATTGCCGTTCCGGTTTGAAGGGAGGCGTGTACAGTACCCGGCCTGCCAGTTCATGCCAGGCCAGGGCTTCTTCAGGCGTCAGGTGCAAATGGCGCAGCTCGATCTGGCTGCGGTGCCAGGCCATTTGAAAGGTGCGTTCCACCACCAGGTCGCCGGCAAAGCGACCGATTATATCCAGCGCCGCTTCCCGGCTGTCAGCCATGGCGGTAACCGCACACAGCTGTACTTGCCGGCCGGGCCGGATGCTTACCCGCCGCCGCATAATCAGGGCGGGATCCGCCACCGAACCCACGGTGCCCCGCAGGCGGCTGCCGATGCCCTGGGGCGAGGCCAGGCTGTGACCCCGGCCGATAAAAGCAGCCCGGTCGGTTTCATATTCCACCTGCCCGCTGTCGGGCGCCAGGGCCAGCAGCGAGTGAGCCGCCCAGACGGCTTTTTCCCCGGTTTGGCGTGGCCGGCGCCGGGCCAGCAAGGTTTGCCCGGCCTCATCATATTCGGTATGAATGAACAGCTTACTGAAAGCCGGGTGGGCTTCATCAGCCTGCCAGGGCGCCAGTACCGGCTCCAGGTAAGTGGTAACTTCCAGCAGCCGTTCCTCATCCCCGGTGTTGGTTAGGGTTAAACGGCGCACTTCGGCAGGCCATTCCGGCGATACGCAAATTTCCAGGCTGGTTTCAATATCACCGTCGACCCGCATAAAGGTGGCCCGGTCCAAAGCAAACTGCGCCCGCTGCTGCGGGGCGGGCACCCGGCAGGGATGAAAAGCAGGCGACCACACGCTATCCCGGGTAACATCCCGGATATACAGGTAGCTGCCCCAGTTATCCAGCACCGGGTCTTCCCGCCAGCGGGTCACCGCTAACCCCCGGTAGCTGCTGAAACCGCTGCCGCTGTTGGTAACCACCGTCATAAATTCCCCGTTGGACAGAATACATGCCTCCGGAGCGGGGGTATCTGCCGTCAGGTATTCCCGCTGCCTGCCCCTGGCCGCCGGCTCGTGATCCGGCAGGGGTACCCAGGCCAGGGCCGGGTGTTTGACAATGCGGGGCCGCACCGGGAGGCGTTCCTGCAGCAGCAGTTCCGCTGCCCGCACCCGTTTGTCACGATGAAAGCGCTGATATATTTTTTGGGGCAGCAGCAGGTTGGCCAACGTCAGCAGGCTCATGCCCTGGTGATGAGCCATAAAACTGCGGATAACCATCGCCGTCCGGTCCTTGGGCAGCCGCTGGACGGTAAAATCAACCGCTTCGTAAAAACCGTACCGCCCCCGGGCCCCCAGCTCAGCCAGTTTGTTTAAAGATGCCATGGCGGCCGCCCGGTCAAAGGGCAGGGCCATGACGGCGGCATAAGGGGCCACCACCAGGTCTTGCTCCAAGCCCCGCTTAAAGCCCAGGCCGGGCACACCAAAGGCCCTGTACTGGTAATTCATCTGATAATCAAAGGCGTAGTAGCCGGATTCCGAGATACCAAAGGGAACCCCCCGGCCGGCGGCATAATCAATTTGCCGCCGCACCACCGCCCGGTAAGTGCTGTCCCAAATACTGTGGGGGTAGGTGCGCATGAACAGCCAGGGCATTAAATATTCAAACATGGTGCCCGACCAGGATAACAGGGTAACCTGCCGTCCGATGCGGGTTAATGTCCTGCCCAGGGCATGCCAGTGGGTTACCGGCACCTGACCCAGGGCAATGGCAATAAAGCTGGCCAGCCTGGCCTCAGAAGCCAGCAGGTCGTAAAGAACCTGATCCAGCCGCTCCAGGGCGGCATGGTAGCCCAGGTTGAACAAATTGGTCTTATGGTCATAAAGGGGTCGGAAATCCGTTTCTTCAATTAATTTGTTCAGGCGGTGCCACAACTGCCGCGCCCGGGCCGGCCAAGCCCCTGCCGCCCCGGCCGGCGGCCGTTCCGCCCCTTGACGGTCAGCGGCCTGCGCAGCGTTACCCTGTTCCAGCCATTCCGCCAGGCCCTCTTTAACAACCATTAAGCACCCCACCAGGTTGCCGGAATCTACGGTTGATACATACTGGGGCGGCAACGGCTCCAGGGTTTGCGTATCATACCAGTTATAGAGGTGGCCATGCCATTTTTCCATTTGTTCAATGGTGCCAACCGTACGTTCCACCCGTTCAATCATACCCGGCATATCAATGAAGCCGAAATCCCGGGCCGCCAGCACGCAAGCCAGGTACAGCCCGATATTGGTGGGCGAGGTGCGATGCGCAACCCCGTTGGGCGGTTCCAGTTGCAGGTTGTCCGGCGGCAGCCAGTGATCGGCGGCTGTTACATAGTCCTCAAAAAATGCCCAGATTTCTTGGGCCAGTTGGCGCAGGACCGCCTCATCCGATTGGCTGAGCGGCTGTTCTGCCGCCTGCAGCGGCCGGTCCAGCCAGCGCACCGCCAGCGGGGCGGCCGCCCACATGCCGCCCAGCACCGGTGCGGCGCCCGGCAGGGCGGCTTCGCTGCCAACCACCGCCAGGCCAAATAAGATGATTAACAGATAGCCGCCCCACATGCCCAGCAACACCGGGTGGCGCCCGCCCCGGCTGCGGCGCTCCACTTCGGCGGCGCTAACCCATTCCAGCAATTGGCGTTTGGAAACCAGCAGGCGGTACAGGGTGCGGCCAATGGCGTCCAGCAGCAAGGCACTTTGAAAGGGCAGGGTTGCCAGGTTGAGCAGCACCTGGCCGGCGGTGGCCAGTGTACTGCGGGGACGCCAAAGGGTGCGGCGGACAGCCAGCAACTGGCGCACCAGCGGCAAACAGAGGGTGGCCAGCACCACCGCCAGCCAGCGCCCAGGGGCACCGGGCAACACCGTCAAGCCCAGCAGCAGTACCGCAAACAGCGCCGGCGGCAGCATACTGCGCCGCAGGTTGTCGATCATCTGCCAGCGGGTGAGGGGAGATAAATCAACCGGCTGCGGCCGGCCCCGCCGGTCCGCTACCCTTCGCCCCAACCAGGGCAGCAGCTGCCAGTCGCCCCGCACCCAGCGGTGCAGCCTTTTTTGATAGGCGCTGAAGGTGGAAGGCTGCTCATCCACCAGTTCAATATCAGTCAAAAGCCCGGTGCGCAAAAAGCCACCTTCCAGCAAATCGTGGCTGAGCACCCGGTTTTCGGGAATGCGTTCGCATAAAACCCGGTCAAAAACAGCCACATCGAAAATACCCTTGCCGGTAAAAATGCCCTGCCCCCAAACCATCCTGGTAAGGGTCGGAAACCGCAAAGGCATAGGGGTCAACGCCCGGGTCGGCAGACCACAACCAGGCAAAGCGCGAGGCCATAGCCGACCGGTAACTGACGCCAATCCGGGGCTGCAAGACGCCGTAACCCTCTACAACCCGTGTTCCGGCAGCATTTAAGCGGGGCCGGTTATAGGGCAAATGCAGCGTACCGATCATCCGCCAGGCGCTGCCCATGGGCAGTTGCGTGTCTGCGTCAAGGGTAATCACATAGCGAATGCGGGGCAGTACGGATGCGTCACCCACCACCAGCTCATAGCCATCGGTGCTTCGCCCCCGCAGCAGTTCTACAAATTCAACCAGGGCGCCCCGCTTGCGCTCCCAACCCATCCAGGCGCCCTGGGCCGGGTTCCACTGCCGGCGGCGCTGGAAAAGGTGGAAGGAATTGTGGCCGGACCCGGCATACTTGCGGTTTAATTCCTCAATGGCCGCCCGGGCGGCGCTTAACACCGCAGCATCGCCCGGCTGCCGGGCGGCCCTGGCGTCTGCCAGGTCACCCAACAAAGCAAAATGCAGGTTGCTGTGGCGGTTGGCCAGGTAATGCAGCTCCAGCCGGTCAGCCATTTCTTCTACTTCTTCCACACTGGACCAGATTACCGGTATAACTACCATGGTGGTTGCTTCCGGCGGAATGGTCTTGGCAAAATCGTATCTTAACAGCGGCCGGGGCGGCCGGCAGCACTCAATTACCAGGTGGGCTGCCGTTACCGCCCATTCGCTGGCCGGCAATGCCAGTGCCAGCACTATCGGCAGCCAGGGCAGGCCTGCCGTACCCCGGCCAATCCACAGGGCCGGCAACGCCAGGAAAACCGCCCACAACACCAGCAGCATAGCAAAATAGGTACCCACCGTCTGGCCGGTCATGCCCCTAACCGTCCGGCGGCCGATTTTACCGCAGACCTGCAAGGCCTCCCGCAGCTCTTTAATGCCGTCTGATTCCAGCAAGTAATAGGGGACAAAGGCCCGGCGGGGCAGCTCAGCCACAGCCGGGCCGGCTGCGGCCGCTTCGTCGGCTTCCCCTTGGCGGCAGCTTTCGTGTGCCTGAGCTGCCAATTCCACCGCTTGTTTGGCTACCAGGTTTTCCGGCACACGCATGCGGCGGGCTAACTTTTGCACTTGCCGGCGCAGCAAGTCCCGGCTGGTAAAATCAAGCAACGGGTAAACCCCGGCACTTTCCTGCCGCAGGGTTTGCTCCACCAGACAAATTTGCTCAAACCGCCGGCGCCAGTCCCAGCGCGCCACCCGGCGCAGGCTGCCAATCAGATTGCCGGTGGTTGCCTGATAAGCCGCCTGCAGTTGATACTCGTAAGAAACTATCTGGTCGAGGCTGTCCGGGCCGTTTTCCAGTTTGCACAACAGCCATTGCCGGAGGGTAGATGTATCTTCCGCCAATTCCCGCAGGTGGCGTACCAGCTGGACAATCAGCAGGCCGGACAACGGCATTTCCTGGCCGGCTTCTGCCAGGGCGTTGTTCAGCGTTTCCGGGCTCAGGTGAGCCGGATCAATGCGGGCTAACAGCCCTTCCACCAGTTTGCCTGCCTCCCGGTGCCGGCGCACGGTTTGCATTACGGAGGCCAGCCGCCGGATTAAAGCCAGGCGCAGCACCGGCGGCACCGCCCAGGTTTCAGCCAGGGTCAGTACCGCTACCTCCTGGTAAAAATTTAAGTACGACAGAAAGCCTTCTTCATCAAGATTGCCGTCCACATGTTCCAGATAATCATTACATACAGCCAGCAGCCGGTTTTTGCCTGTGTCACGCAACACCGGCAAATCCCGCAGCAGGTCGCCGGACAGTTGTTGGCGTACCGCCAGAATTTGATCTTCAATAAATTCAGCATGATCCAGCAGCCATTCTTCGGCCGGCTGGGTACAATCGGTCCGGTCCTGCTGCAGCAGGGCAATAAAACTCCGCAGAGATCGGATATCGGCAGCCACCTCCCGCCACAGGCGCCGGGCTGACCAGGGTTTTGGGCCGGCATCATGGGTTAAGGCCAGATCGTGTGCTTTTTGCCTCAGTTGTTCAGTATGTAAAATCATCGGGTCACCTATCTATAATTAGAATTTATACTTGTGCTAACAAACAGCCAAAAGGCGGCAACATTTTAAATATTCCCATTTAAGGTAAGAATTATTATCTAAAATGTTATTACTAAGGCAAAAGCTGACACATCCGGCCTTATAAACCGACCGGCTTTTAAAGCAGCAAGGAGTAAAGCAGGCCGCTTATTTTCTTGCCCAAATATAAAGCCGACCCCCGGGGTTCCTTAATGGTACCCGGCAGGTCGGCCTCCGGTGTAAAAGCCGGCTTGCGCATTTCCTTTGCAGTTATAATTCATGAGTCCTGAATTTTACATAAAAAGTTGTTCCCTCGGAACCCGTGGTAAAATCAATGGCAGCCCCATGCCGCCGGGCAATGCCGTAGCAAACCGCCAACCCCAGGCCGGTTCCCGTTTCTTTGGTGGTCAAAAACGGCGTGCCCAGTTTTTCAATTACAGACGGATCAATGCCGCTGCCCTGGTCTTGTACCGCCAGCACAACCTCCTGCTTATCCAGATAGGTTTTGACCGTAAGCGTGCCCCCGGGAGCCATGGCTTCCAAGCCGTTGCGCACCAGGTTCAGCAGCAGCTGTCTGATATCCTTGGCGTCCAGCAGCAAATCGGGCAACGGGGCGGTTTGTATGATCACATTTTTATTGCTGTTTAAGGCATCCGCCCGGATTAACTCGGATACCGCCCGCAGGATGTCATTTAAGTTGTGCAGGCGCAAATTGGCTTTTTTATTCCTGGCCAGGGAGAGAAACTCGCTGATGATGCCGTTGGCCCGGTCCAATTCTTCTATCATTAAAGCATAATATTTTTTATATTGCCGGCAGTCCGCTTTTTCTCCCAGTATCTGCAGGAATCCCCGCACAGTGGTTAAGGGGTTTCTAATCTCATGGGCCAGGCCCGCCGCCATTTGCCCCACCAGGTTAAGCCTGTCCAGCCGGGCCAGTTTTTGATCATTTTCTTTACGGCCGGTAATATCCCTGAAGTAAACCGACAGACCGTCAGGGGCGGGGTAAATATTCATCTCGCACCATTTATCGTAATACACCGACCGGTACTCAAAACAAACCGGCAACTGGCTGGTTTTGGCCCTGAGGCAATAGCTGCCAAAATCTGTTTCGATGGTTTTAGGGAAAATGTCCCAAATACATTTTCCCAGCAGGTATGTTTTGTCGATATTGAAATATTTCTCTGCTTCTTTGTTAATATATGTAAACCGCCAATCGTTATCCAGCGCAAAAAAACAATCTGTAATGCGCTCTAAAATATTGGTTATTTTCTGGTTGGTTAACTTAAGGGATATTTCAAACCTCTTGCGTTCATCAATATCAACCCAGTAGCCGATAACTTCCGACGGCTTGTTATCCCGGTCAAACAGCAGTTTGGCTTGTTTATAGGTCCATTTATATGTTCCGTCGGCACAGCGGAAGCGAAAAACCCCCTCTGCCGCTCCTTCCTGCAGCAGCTTGTTTTGAGCTGCCGCCACTTGGTTTAAGTCGGCCGGGTGAATACGCTGCAGGAAAAAATGGGGCTGCATAAAATCTGCCGCTTCATAACCAAATACGTCTCTTATATTGCTGCTGATAAAACGGGGCCGCCAGTCACCCCCGGCCTGGCAGGTAAAAAAAATAACAGGGGATTTGTCCAATAAATACAGTAATTGTTCCTCTGTTAGCACCGGTTTTCGTCTGTTGTTTGATTCAGTTTGGGCAGGTTGCACACATTGCCTTAGCTCCGCCATCTCATCTAAACGCTCCCGGCTTCAGGTTAACTTGAAATATGATTAGTACATTTCTACGCATAATGACAAAATCCTTTGTTTTAAATCAAAAGCCCGGCATTGAATAAACCATGCCGAGCCTTTGGGTTTTAAGCAAAAGTATTATTTTTGGCTGCTGCCTGCCGCCATAGTTTCGGCCAGCTTTTGCTTATCCTGGCCTTTATGTCGCTATATTATTGAAATGTGTAACAACTACTTTGTTACACTATGTTCTTTAATCCAACGGGTTATATACTCCTTAGATAATATACCCTCCGCTATGGCAAATCCTAAATCTACAAGTTCATCCTCGATATATTCAATACGATAATCGTTATAGTCCAGCAGGATTAGCATTAAGTAAATACCCATCCGCTTATTACCATCAACGAAAGGATGGTTGTTAATGATCCCGTAACATATAGCAGCTATTTTACTTTCTATATCCGGGTAAAGATCTTGTCCTTCAAAGGTTGCCTGGGCATTGTAAATTGTCAACGCCGACTTTATTTTGACCCACCATCGCCGGTTTAGAATTGACCCACCCGGCGATTTTTTGTTGGTTAGGTGGTAGAGGGGGAGCCGTAGGCTCCAGTCCTCATCTTCTCACGAAGTCGGTAACTATTCCCCCTAATATTGACGATGTGGGAATGGTGTAAGAGCCGATCCAGGATAGCCGTAGCAAGTATCGGATCGCCCATCAGTTCCCCCCATTCACCGAAACTCTTGTTGCTGGTCAACAGAATACTCCCTCTCTCGTATCTTGCACTTACTACCTGGAAAAAGAGGTTAGCTGCCAAACTGTCAAACGGTAAGTAACCAATTTCGTCAATAATCAGGAGCTTTGGTCGAATATAGATGCGTAGGCGTTTATCCAGCCTGTTTTCCGTGTAAGCTTTTCGCAGATCTTCGATGAGTTGCGAGAGACTGACAAAGTAAACGGATATCCCTTGCGAGATGGCTTCTACAGCCAACGCCACCGCCAGATGACTTTTTCCTACTCCGGGAGGCCCTAAGAACAAGACATTCTCGTGTCGGGTTACAAAAGTCATCGTGGCCAGCTCTCGAATCAACCGTTCGTCAATGCTGGGTTGGAAAGCAAAATCGAACTCCTCCAGCGTTTTTCGGTAAGGCAAGTGTGCGAGTTTGGTGCGTACCTCCATATTCCGTTTTTGACGTTCCGCTATCTCTGCATCTAGAAGCATGTTGAGAAAGGACAGATAGGTGGGCTGTCCATGACTTGCCGCTTCCAAATGGGCATCCAAGAGTAGAGCCGCTTGCTGAAGCCCAAGTTCCTCGAGACGTAGCCGTGCTTGTTCCAGTTCAATCATGCTCCCACCCCCGTCAGCTGCTCATAGACATCCAGCGAACGCACTTCCACTTGCTGCGATGAAATCTGTCGGGCTTGCGGACGTGGATAGGCATATCCTTGAGCAGTCGTAAGACCTGCATACTGGTTTTCACAAAAAACAGTTGCACGGGATCGATAGACCTTTTGGTGTCGAGCAATACATGTGCCGTCGGCCCAGATTTCCACCCACCCATTCACTTCTCGCACGGTACCCTCACGTCCACTGTACCTCCATGGAACCCCATATCGTACACCATCGTAGCTAACAAATCCGTCTCGGCTGACCTGTCTTGGTTCATGCAAGTATTTTTCCCATCGTTCAGCTGAAGGGATAGGCGACAGATTTTCCTCACGGAGTCGGTCGATGGGACGTTCGCCGGTTGTTCCATGAATACGGCGGTTAATCCGCTCGCACCAGTGTAGGGCTTGTTGATTGAGATCCTGTAAATCAACGAAGCGTTTGCCAGGAAGAAAGTTGTTTTTTACGTATTGAACGCCTCGTTCCACTTTTCCCTTTGTTTCGGGGCGTCGAACTTTGCATACTTTTGGAACAAGCCCAATCGCTGCAGCAAAGTCGGCAAAAAGCGGATGCCAGCGAGGTTTTCGATCATCTCCCATGCCCAGTACGACGGTTTTCATCTGGTCGGTCAGCATTACCTTTGGGATGCCCCCAAAATATTCAAAAGCATGAATCAAGCAACGAAGAAAGCTGTGAATGTCACAACGCTTAGTGAACTCTATATAGGTGGAACGAGAGTACCCCAATACCATGACAAATACCGGCACTTTTCGGACTGTACCGTCCAAATCTACGTAATCACACAGTCCCCAGTCGACCTGTGCATATTCACCAGGTTTCGTCTCGTAACGAAGAACAGCGGGAACTTGTTTGGGAGGACGGAAGTCCTTCACATAGTCTTTCAAGATGGTACGTCCCCCGGTATACCCCTTTTCTCGTAGAAGATCGAATAAAACCTCGCAGTTATAGATACCTTCTTGAAGACGTTCCTGCAGGAACGGTTTATACGGATCAAGCTTGGAACCACGAGATTTACGGGTTCCCTTTTCGGGGGAGAATTCACCCCGGAGATATCGGCGAACTGTATTTCGAGAATGCCCCGTTAGACGGGCAATTTCACGAATACTCTTGCCTTCTGCCCTCATGGTATGTAACGATATCACTATCCCACTCCTTAGCATGTGTCTCCCTCCGAAGATTAACTTGGCCGTTAATTACGAAGGGGATATATTCGCTAAGGGTGGGTCATTTTCTTTCCGGCGAACCTGGGTCAATTATATCCCGGCGGTGACATAAATAGCTGACTGAAGTAATTTTATGTCTCTTAAACCAGGTGCACCTCCAGTTCTTTGTATCATTTTTTCATGTAATTTGAGAATATAATCAATGGAAAGCCATTTCATTCTGCCAACCTCTTAAAGGCATTGAGGTTCTTTTCTAAAATGTTATCGGCTATTTTATCAAGCTTCATTTCTTCTGCCCGCTGGGCTTCATAATCGTCAAAATCAATAATAAGATACCGCGGTTTATTGTTCTTCATTACAATAACTTTTTTCTTTTCGTCAACAAGACGAGCAATTCTAGAGAAGTTCTGGTTAGCATCCGAAATACTTACTATGCAGTCTGTGTTTATATTCATATGACCACCTTCTTAGAGTTTATTACTTTTATTATACTATAATTAGGATTTATTTAACCTAAAATTTATTCATAGTTGTTACATTTTTGTTACCCATTATTTAGTAAATGTACACTGCTAACAGATTACCGGTTGGCTGTTGCTACGGCCCACTCCTTTGCAATCATCTCAGGTGGCGCGAGGTCCGGTTCACCTTCAGTAAGCAGAAGTTGCATGCTTGACCCTCAATAATCACCGTATTTCCTTTGCCCCGCTCCAGGATACGGGAACCGATGGCTTTGTCTATCTCCAATAATATGAAATGAATTTTTGTTTTGTGAAATCTTATGTGAAATTTTTGTGAAATAGCATAAAAAAACCGCCTTACTTTAGTTAAGTAAAGCGGTTCTCAAGTGGCGGAGAGTTAGGGATTCGAACCCTAGAGACCGCTCATCACGGCCTACTCGATTTCGAGTCGAGCGCCTTCGACCAGCTCGGCCAACTCTCCGAATTACTTATTTCTTAATGTGCGAAAAAACTGCTGCAGGATGGCACGGCACTCATCCTCCAGGATGCCGGCAATTACCTCAACCCGGTGGTTAAAGCGCGGCTGCTGCAGGATATTAAGCACCGAATCAACCGAACCAAACTTAGCATTGGGGGCGCCATAAACTAATCGCTGCACCCGAAATTGCGTGATGGCACCGGCACACATGGCACAGGGTTCCACTGTAACGTAGAGGGTGGCATTGTTTAAGCGCCAATCGCCTAACCGCCCGGCCGCTTGCCGCATGGCCAGTATTTCGGCATGGGCAGAGGCATCGCACAGGCTTTCCCGCAAATCATGGCCCCGTCCGACAATTAGCCCGTTTACCACCACCACAGCACCAATAGGCACCTCGCCCTTGGCAGCCGCCTGCCTGGCCTCTGCCAGCGCTTCCTGCATGTAGTCAGCATGTGTCAAGGCCAAAACCCCTTAACAGCTTCTAGTCGGTTTACCCTGCTTAAAGGGGTACCCGGGCATTTAGCCCGTAAACAACCGTAATTATAGCATATACCGCACTAATTCTCAAGACCTGTTCCAGAACTGATTCGGCGTGAGCAAGGCAGTGACAACATAGTTGATGCAGCAATTAAAATAACCCGGAATCAAGCCAAAAAGAGCAGTGAAAAATTTTTATCAACTGCTTATTTCTTTCGACATAGAATATACATACAATGCTTTATTATAGTTATAAAAGATGTTTGTTGTTTAAATAAATTTTTGCATAATAAAACAATAAATCTTATTTTTATTACATATTAAAACTAACTTATTGAAAGGAGGTGCCACCTGTGAAAGAAGTGTTTTTTGGCACTCTGTTTGGCTTAGCCAACACCTCGGTTTTTTTGCTCTGGCACGGCTTTAGCTCGCACTGGCTGATGTTAATTGCTCCGGCGGTACTGTGTTGTAATGCCTGGCTGTATGTTTTGTATTGTCACAGAAACGGTTCCTGTATGCTGTTAGCAAAAAAAATTACTTTGGGCTACCTTTATGTGGGTGTGCTTTGTTTGACCAACCTGTATTGCAATAACAGTCTTATCGGCAAAACCGGCTTAAATGCTTACAATGTTTTTATACAGTTAGTTATTGTACCGGTAATTTCCTGCTATGTTACGCTTATGATTTGCCGTTTCGATGAGTTAATTAAAACCGAATAGCACCTGCAAACGGCTTGCACCAGACCGAAGCCGTGCAACCGCTGCCGGAACCTGTTTATGGGTTTATGGGTATCGGGTCAGCCGTTCCTGTTAAATTACAAAAGCACTGCGCTGTCGCAGCAGTGCTTTTTGCTTTTACTGTAAATGGTGCGCCCGGGAGGACTCGAACCACCGACACGCGGTTTAGGAAACCGCTGCTCTATCCACCTGAGCTACGGGCGCATATAAATAAGTTGTTAGCTCCAAATACCCACTTAGAACTAACAACATTATGACAGTGGCGTGCCTGAAGGGACTCGAACCCCTAACCTTCTGATCCGTAGTCAGATGCTCTATCCAATTGAGCTACAGGCACATATAAAGGCAAAACAAATATTATCACAGTTTTGCAGCTATGTCAAGCATTTATGGCGTGCCTGAAGGGACTCGAACCCCTAACCTTCTGATCCGTAGTCAGATGCTCTATCCAATTGAGCTACAGGCACATATTGCAAGGAGCTTATAGAAACAACAGGTGTCCCTGTCACAAAACTTATTATATAACAAGTTGAAAAGAAAAATCAACTGTAATTATGTGGCTGTATTACATTTATGCAAATATTACTCCTTTGTCTGGCCTATAATTGCCAGCGTCGCCACTTGATCAGATTTTGAGAAAAACCATGTTGACACTGTTCAGGCTTTATGCACAGGTCGGTTGTTTTTTGCCAATTTTAAAGTTGTTAGCTTCTCAGGCAGGAAAAACAACAAACCGTTAGCTGTTTTGCCAACGGTTTGCTTATGTGGCGGAGAGCGAGGGATTCGAACCCTCGATACAGGTTTACCCCGTATACTCGCTTAGCAGGCGAGCGCCTTCAGCCTACTCGGCCAGCTCTCCGTAATTCTATCTTACCTGGCGGAGGGAGTGGGATTCGAACCCACGGAACCCGTAAGAGTTCAACGGTTTTCAAGACCGCCTCCTTAAACCGCTCGGACATCCCTCCGAACCCGGAGGTGATTCCTCCAAAACAGCCCGAAACCCCAAGCAAGATAGAGTATAACACAGGCAAAACCTGTTTGTCAATTTAATTGTTAAGAGTTATTCATGGTTTTACAGGCTAATCTTCTCAATGCCGCCCATATATGGCACCAACACCGGCGGCACGGTGATGCTGCCGTCTGCTTCCTGGTAGTTTTCCAGGATGGCCGATAAGGCCCGTCCTACAGCAATACCGGAACCGTTTAAGGTGTGCACAAATTCCGGTTTGGCTTTAGGTGCCGGACGGTACTTAATGTTGGCCCGCCTGGCCTGGAAGTCAAGGAAGTTGCTGCAGGAGGATATTTCTTTGTAAGCATTATAACTGGGCAACCATACTTCTATATCATAGGTTTTGGCGGAAGAAAAGCCCATATCGCCGGTACACAGCAGCACCACCCGGTAAGGCAGGCCCAGTGCTTGCAATACCTTTTCTGCATTGGCTGTTAAGCGCTCCAGTTCATCAAAGGATTCTTCCGGTTTGCAGAATTTTACCAGTTCTACTTTGTTAAACTGGTGCTGGCGGATCAAACCGCGGGTGTCCCGGCCGGCTGCCCCGGCTTCCGCCCGGAAACAGGCGCTGTAGGCGCAGTGATAGATGGGCAGCTTGTCGGCCGGCAGGATTTCTTCCCGGTACAGGTTGGTTACCGGTACCTCGGCGGTGGGAATCAGGTAATAGTTTAAACCTTCCAGCTTAAACATATCTTCCGCAAATTTAGGCAACTGACCGGTGCCCACCATGCTGTCGGCATTGACGATAAAAGGCGGAAAAACTTCAGTGTAGCCGTGCTCCCGGGTATGTAAATCCAGCATAAAGTTAATTAAGGCACGTTCCAGGCGGGCTCCCAACCCTTTATAAAATGCAAACCTGGCGCCGGTTACCTTGCCGCCCCGTTCAAAATCAATAATATCCAGAGCTTCGCCCAAATCCCAATGGGCTTTGGGAGCAAACTCAAACTGCCGGGGTTTGCCCCAGCGGCGTACTTCCTGGTTATCCTGGTCATCTTTGCCTTCCGGCACAGATTCATGCGGGATGTTGGGAATTGACAGCAGGATTTCCTGCAGCCTTTCCTCCAGCGTTCTTATTTCGTCATCCAAATCCTTTATCTGTTGGGATACCTGGCGCATTTCTTGCTGTTTGGCTGCAGCATCCTGGCCTGCTTTTTTCAGTTTGCCAATCTCTTGTGAAACCACGTTACGGGTGTTTTTTAACTGTTCGACCACCACCAGCTTTTCCCGGCGCCGGGCGTCCAGTTGTAAAAATTCATCCAAAGATATGTCTGAGCCCCGTTTTCTCAGACCTTCCAGTACCAGTTCGGGATTGCTGCGGACTAATTTAATATCTAACATTGATCTGCCCCCTACAAATTTAGCAGGAATTTAGTTGCCTGGTATTAATGTGGCGAAAAACTGCAAAATTTTCCTTCTGTATTATACTACAACCCCATCCCTTTGTAAAACAATAGGCTGGGCTGCAACCTTGAAAAGAGCAAGCAAGCGGACCGGCGCAGGGCGGTTGAAGGCAGTTGCAAGCCTTAAAAAAAGTGAGAGACTTTGGCTGCCTTGCGGGGCGCCTCTAGTCTCTCACTGTTTTATATTACAAGCTGACCATTTTTACTTCCAATACACCGTCGATACGGGCCATTTCATCCAGGGCATCCTGGGGCACAATGTTGTCCACCATCATCACCATAATGGCTTTGCCGCCCAGTTCCACACGTCCCACCTGCATACCGCCGATGTTGATGTTTTTATCGCCCACAATGGTACCCACCTTGCCGACAATGCCGGGTTTGTCAATATGGGGCACCACCAGCATGTGGCCGCCGGTGGCAGCGTTGATGCGGAAGCCGTCAATATTGACAATCCTGGGGTCGTTGCCCTGGAACATGGTGCCTGCCAGCAGCCGCCGGCCTTTGTCGGTATAAACATGAACGGTAATCAGATTATGATAGTCTTCTCCGTTCTCCTTGGTGGTTTGCACAACCGTAATACCACGGTTGCGAGCCACCAGGGTGGCGTTAACAAAGTTAACGTTTTCTTGCAGGATGGGATCCAGCAATCCCTTCAATAAAATGGTCGTGATAGGATTAACATCATATTTAGCTAACTCGCCGCTGTAAATAACCTCTACCTTTTGAAGCCGGCCGTTCAGCATTTGCGCCTGGAAGGTACCAAGTTTTTCTGCCAGGTCAAGGAAGGGGCGGATTTTAGCCAGCAGCTTGGGGCTCATGGAAGGCATGTTGACGGCATTTTTCACCAATTCACCCCGCAAGGCTGCAACAATTTCTTCCGCCACATCCACCGCCACATTTATCTGGGCTTCCTGGGTAGAGGCGCCCAGGTGCGGGGTGGCAATAAAGTTTTCCAGCTGCAGTAACGGGCTGTCGGTGCAGGGCTCGGTTTCAAAAACGTCCAGCGCTGCTCCCGCCACTTTGCCGTTAACCATATATTCGTACAGGGCAGCTTCATCAATAATACCGCCCCGGGCGCAGTTAATAATGCGCACCCCGTCTTTCATCTGTTCAAAGGCTTCTTTATTAATCATATGATAGGTTTCTTTGGTTTTGGGCATATGCACCGTAATAAAATCTGCCCGTTTAAACAGTTCTTGCAGGGTGACTATTTCCACCGCCATTTTTCTGGCGTGTTCTTCCGCAATATAGGGATCATAAGCAATAATGTGCATTTCCATCGCCTGGGCCCGCTTGGCCACCGCCGAACCTATGCGGCCAAGACCGATAATACCCAGGGTTTTCCCTCGCAACTCAACACCCAGGAAGGCTTTTTTATCCCAGCAGCCGTTTTTCAGCTTGCCGCAGGCAGCCGGTACTTTGCGGGCCAGGGCCAGCATCATGGCCATGGTATGTTCGGCTGCGGCAATGGTGTTGCCATCCGGGGCGTTAACCACCACAATACCTTTGTTGGTGGCAGCGTTGCGGTCGATGTTGTCAACCCCTACGCCGGCCCGGCCAATCACTTTTAATTTATTGGCTGCTTCTATCACCCGGGCAGTTACCTTGGTGGCGCTGCGGACAATTAAGGCGTCATACTGGCCAATTACTTCCACCAGTTGGTCTTCAGTCATTTTTTCGCCAATTACCACTTCAATATCAGGTTGCCGGCGTAAAGGCACCAAACCCTGTTCTGCCACACCGTCCATTACTAATACTTTCATCATGCGTGCTCGCCTCCTACAAATACCATTTGCGCTTCTCTGACACCGGCACCCAGTTCAGCTTTATAGCCGCATTTGCCTAAAGCCATTTCCAGGGCAGCAATGGCAATAATAACGTCCATTTTATCGGCATAACCCATATGAGCAATGCGGAAAATCTTGCCTTTCATTTTGTCCTGGCCGCCGGCAAAAGTAACGCCGTAATCCCGCAGCAGTACCTTACGCAAGGTATCGGCATCTACCACCATGGGTGATTGTACGGCGGTAACAGCCTGGGAGGCACATTCGTCCGGCGCCAGCAGCTCCAGTCCCAAACCCTGGATGGCAGCCCGGGTAGCTTTAGCCAACAGCTTATGACGGGCAAACACGTTATCCAGACCTTCTTCCAAAATCATATCCAGGGCTGCTTCCAGGCCAAAAACCATGGTAACCGGCGTGGTATAGGCAGTATTCCATTTAGCAATGGATTTGCGGGCTTTCAGTAAATCAAAATAATACTTGGGAGATGTATTTTGCTCAATTTTTTGCCAGGCTTTATCGCTGACACTGATAAAAGCCAGCCCCGGGGGCAGCATAAATGCTTTTTGCGAACCGCTGACCACCACATCCACATGCCACTCGTCCGTCCGCAGGTCGATGGCAGCCAGTCCGCTGACAGCATCTACCGCCAGCACCGCATTATACTCGGCCACCAGCTTGCCTAAACCTTCAATATCGTTTTGCACGCCGGTGGAAGTTTCGTTCTGGGTAGCCAGCACCACTTTTATCGCTGGGTCGGCATCTAATTTCTTTTTCACCACATTCAGGTCAATATCATAACCCCAGCCAAAATCCACAAAATCTACTTCGCCGCCGTAAATTCTGGCCAGTTCCGCAAAACGTTCGCCAAACTTGCCGCAGGACAGGGCCAGCACTTTATCCCCGGGATTAACCAGGTTGGCCACAGCTGCTTCCAAAGCACCGGTGCCGGAACTGCCCTGAATAAAGACGTGGTTTTTGGTTTGAAACACCTGCTGCAGTTTGCCTGTTACTCGTTCCATCACAGCCTGAAACTCAGCGCTGCGGTGCCCGATAACAGGCCGCGACATGGCCTCTGCCACCCGGGGGGGAATTGGTGTCGGTCCCGGAATTAAGAGATACTTTTTGTCTTGCATGATCAACAATCCCTCCAGTAAAAATTGTTTGTTACCCGCCGGGGGGGAAATATAAAAACCTCCCGCCCCTAACGGATGATAGTCCATTAGGGACGAGAGGTTATGCTCCCGCGTTGCCACCCTTGTTGGTCAGAAACTAAAAACTTCTGACCCACTCATTTGTTATAACGGGTGTCTTCCCGTATCCACCTACTGGCAGCTCTTTTATCTGTCTCGCTGTTTTTCGGCGGATCCCCTCCGGGGAGGAATTCACTTAAACCCTCTGCCGGTTCGCACCACCCACCGGCTCTCTGAAAGAACAGGCTTAAATTACTTTTCCCCTTCGCTGGGTTTCTCGATGTCCTTTATCATGTAAATGATTTTACACAGGAGACTTTTGTTTGTCAATAATGGATATGTTAATTTTTTATAATTTTCTGCTACCCTCCTTGTTAAGGCCCCCGGTTATTTGATTTGGGCAGTGTGTTCAAAACGATGGCAATACTGATAGCCGTTCCGATTTTTAACGCATCATAAGTCTTTTCTGCTTTTTTGTAGTAGGCATCAAACCTTTCTATAAATTTGTTGCCGGCCGGCAAGATAACGGCAGTTACGTTTTCGACGGCATTTTGCAAGTTTTGCACCGCATGTAATTTATTCTCTAACAGGGTGCCAAACAAAAAGGAACATATTACCGCCACCGTAATCAGCCACTTGCCGGGCTTGTTCAGGTTGATAAACTTCATTTTCGTTCACCTCCTGAACGCCGCCAAGTCAGCGTCAAATTTAGTTTACCATATAAATTATTTTCCATATAATTCCATTTAGGATGTTTATTTAACGCTACAGCCTGTTTTTTAAAGTTTGTGGTTATTTTTTCCTTCGGTTTTATATTTCCAATTATTTACTGTTGTTTTTATTATAAACAACAAACCCGTACCACTTAGGGTGATACGGGTTAAAATTTACTTAATCATGTTTAAGAAGTAACGGTGCAGCCTCAGATCGTCCGTCAATTCCGGGTGAAAGGCCGCAACCAGGCAATTATGCTGGCGGGCCAGCACAATTTTATCTTGATAGGTTGCCATTACCTGTACATTGTCCGCCACCCTTTTGATGTAGGGAGCTCGGATAAAGACAGCCCGCAGGGGTTGTTGTCCCAGCTCAGGCACTTCAAGGCCGGTTTCAAAACTTTCTACCTGCCGGCCAAAGGCATTTCGCTCCACCTCGATATCCAGCAAGCCCAAGCGAGGCTGGTTTGACCCGGCAATTTCTTTGGCCAGCATAATCAAACCGGCACAGGTGCCAAAAATAGGCAGGCCCTGCCGCCCCAATTCCTGCAGGGGTTCAAACAAGGCAAACCGGTGCATTAATTTGCCCATGGTGGTGCTTTCACCGCCGGGGATAATTAACCCCTGAATACCCGCCAACTGCTCCGGTTTACGCACCTGCCTGCTTGCTACCCCACAGGCAGCCAGTGCTTTCTGGTGTTCGATAAAGGCACCCTGCAGTGCTAAAACGCCTATTACCATTTTGTTATCTACCATCCTCTTTCTTGCATCCGCTGTTCAGCGGCAATGGTAGCAATTTCAATGCCCGGCATTGCTTCACCCAGGTCTTTGGAAATTTCGGCCAGAACTTGCGGATCATTATAATGGGTGGTGGCAGCTACAATGGCCTTGGCCCGGGCTACCGGGTCTTTCGACTTAAAGATACCGGAACCTACAAATATGCCGTCGCAGCCAAGCTGCATCATCAAAGCAGCATCTGCCGGGGTAGCAATACCGCCGGCGGCAAAATTAACCACAGGCAGCCGCCCCAATTCATGCACCTGTACCACCAGGTCGTAGGGTGCACCCATTTCTTTGGCTGCGGTCATTAACTCATCTTTAGGCATGTGTTGTACCATGCGGATTTCGCTCATAACCTGTCTCATATGGCGGACAGCTTCTACCACGTTGCCGGTACCGGGTTCCCCTTTGGTACGGATCATGGCAGCTCCCTCGCCGATGCGGCGCAGGGCTTCTCCCAGGTTTCTGGCACCACACACAAAAGGTACTTTAAAATCGTGTTTGTTAATGTGGAATACTTCATCAGCCGGTGTCAGTACTTCACTTTCGTCAATGTAGTCAACACCCAGTGCTTCCAGTATTTGGGCCTCCACAAAGTGTCCAATGCGGGCTTTTGCCATCACCGGTATGGTAACGGCATCCATAATGCGCAAAATTACATTGGGATCTGCCATCCTGGCTACACCGCCGGCAGCCCGGATGTCTGCAGGAACTCTTTCCAACGCCATAACAGCGCAGGCGCCGGCCTCTTCAGCAATCTTTGCCTGTTCCGGCGTAGTAACATCCATAATAACGCCGCCCTTTAGCATTTCAGCCAGACCTTTTTTGACGGTCCATGTACCCTTTTCAGCCACGATATTTCCCTCCAAAAAATAGAGTTTTACTCACTGATTATTAATTTTAATTTATTCTACCTTGCCTGACAAGTTTTTGCTTATGTTATCTTGAATATCCAAAAAATATAGACTTACCGGATCACACAAACGTCAACGACTATTTAATATATTGACACAATCACCCTGGCCAGCCAACCATGCTTCCCGGTAATCAGCTAATAAAAGGTCCGTTAACTCTCCGTCAATGGCGCCTTTTTTTACCTGGTTGGCCATTATATTAATTACCTGCTCTTTAGCTAAGGGTTGACGGTAGGGACGTTCTTCGGTCAAAGCAGTAAAAATATCCGCCACTGCCACAATTCTGGCCCCTGTTTTTAAGTCTGATCTGTCTAATTTAAAAGGGTACCCCATACCGTTAAGGGTTTCGTGGTGGCAGGAAGCGTAGTGATTGATGGTATCAAATCCATCAATCATTTTTAAAATTTGAAAAGTATAATAGGTGTGCTTTTTCATTATGTTGTATTCCGACTCTGTAAGCTTGCCCGGCTTGTTCAGTATGGCATCAGGTACACCCAGTTTCCCTAAATCATGCAGCAAGCCGGCCACTTTTACAATATCACAATGCTGTTCAGAAAAACCGGCCCGGGCAGCCAGCAGGCGGGCTACCCTGGCTACACCGCCCGAATGCCGGCGGGTAAAGGGGCTTTTAAAGTCAATTACGCGGGCCACCGTCTCCGCCACTGCGGTAACTTCAGATAAACCAAGTTCTTTGGCGGTCACCGGGCAATGGTGCGCCAAAATGTCAGCCATAAATTCCGCCTGCAGGTCCAGCCAAAAGCATTCTCTGGCACTGAGATCATTAAAAGCCTCCACCAACCGGGGGTCAAACAGGCGGCTGCTTTCTTCATTTATGCGCCGGCAAATATATTTCTTTTGTTCTAATATGTAAACATCGTCCCTGATTAAAACATCTATCCGGTCCGCCAGGTGGATGATGCGGCTTTCTATGGGAATTTGTTCCCCCCGCAGACCGCATGCATTATTTAGGCCGTCCCAGCGGTCATGGTGATGTAAAATAATATCCGCCACGGCACCAAACAAAGAATGCCCGTAAAAAAGCCCGTATCCTTTTTTACAGTGATTGAGGGTACCGCCGGCTAAAAATTCGGTTAACTGGTTTTTTTCTTCCCAGGTGCTGGATCCCGCATCATGCAAAATGGCCGCTGTAAACAGTTTCTCCAATTGGGCAGATGATAAACCATATAATTTTCCTATTTGCAAAGCCATTAGCGCCACCCTCTGATGGTGACGCATAAGGCCGTGGCTGTTAAAGTCCATAGCCAGACTCAAAGAGCTTAATAATTTATAGTAATTAGTTATTAAAGATGGCATAACCGTCTCCTGTGGAACTTTTTGGCATTGCAATAATTCGACCTGTCCTGGCTAAATACCTGTTGCGGTATGTAATTTTATGTCACCTAAAGTAATTTTTCCAACAGAGAAATAACAATTTCTATGGCAATTAAGATAATAATCATCCACTCCAGCCGGGTGCCTCGCTGGGCATGGGCCAAAATAGTAAACACCTCGGTAATGTTCATAACATTTTCAGTCTTATGGCGCAAACTTTCATATCTCTCTTGAATATCAAAAAGATCAGTTAACTTTAAAAATATTTCTTCAGCTTCTTCACGGTACCAGGTAATATCAGGTTTATCTAAAACCATGACATAGGAAATGGTGTTGTACTTAAACCGGAGGATTTGCGCCGACAATTTAGCCAGCTGATGGTCGTTAATAGTTAGCTTTCCTTTATCCAGGTAGTCAATAATTTTTTCAATTTCGTCAGAAACCTTTTCCACATCATCCTCAATGCGGTCAAGGGCCACTGATCTGGCCAGCACAATGGCAATAATTTGCGGGTAATAGTCCAGCAGCCGGGGCGCTGTCATAACATCGTTATGCACTTGCAGGTCTTCATCGGCTTTAATCTCCAGCCGATAAGAATCCATATATTCAAAGTGATTTACACTTTGCGACAAAGCATCCTCTATCTTGCATAGATATTTATACATGTCAGACAGGTCGTACTTGGTTGCATTAACCGCCACCAGGCAACCAAAGTAAAACAGGTAAATCTTTTTATTGTGATAATCTTCCAGAATTCCTTTTAAATCTTTACCCTGAAGGACCAGCGGCTCTTCCCACTTGTATTTTTTTTCAATACCAAAATGCCGGGCAATTAAATTTAAGTTTAATTCCTGCGCCACTGAAACTGCCAAAAATTCCATTGACTGCATAACTATTCTCCTCGATCTTTTATTTTTCCGTGTGTTATTAAGTTTATATTTTTATTGAAAAAGACTCAACTTAATCAATTTAATTAAAAGGCGGTTATGATTTAACCCGATCAGTTTCCTATGATTTAAAAACAAAGGCTCTAAAATAAATGTTGGGGTGACAGGAAAAAGAAAAGCATTTGGTCGAATACCTTAGTCGCCAAACCAAACCCTCAAAGAGGAGGTATTCTTCCAAATGCAATTTCAGTCTATCAGAAATTTTATTAATTTGAAAGATGTTATTATTAGCAATGTTGAGCATTTTGACAGCCACTCTGAAATCTCTCTATCAATGCCCGTTAGACCCCATAAGTGCCCTGCTTGTGGGACATTAACTAAATCTATCCATGACTACCGAACTCAAAAGATTAAGGATATTCCCTGGCTAAATAAACCCCTTTACTTAATATATCGCAAGCGACGATATAACTGCCGTAAATGTAACAAGAAGTTTTACGAACAAGTTGACTTTATCGGTAAATATCAAAGAATGACTAAACGACTGATTATGGCCGTTGTGGATAGGCTCCGCTCAAACTCCAGTATGTGCTCTGTCGCTGATGATTTTTCTCTCTCTCCATGTACTATCACTAGAATCTTTGATTACCTATCCTATAGCCTTAAGGAATTGCCTACTGTCCTCTCTATTGATGAGTTTAAAGGCACTACTGACAAAGGTAAATACCATTGCATTCTGGCTGATCCCATTAGTTCCAAAGTCCTTGACATCCTTGAAAGCCGTACCCAGGATTATCTGGTTAGCTACTTTAAAAAGTTTAATAATCTCGATAAGGTTAAGTATGTTGTTATTGATATGTGGGGCCCTTATAAGCGGGCTGCCGAACTGGTTTTTCCTAACGCTACGATTGTTATTGATCGCTTTCACTACGTCAGAAACTGCATTTGGGCTATTGATAAGGTCAGAAAACGTGTTCAGCAGTCTTTACCTTATGAAAAACGCCGATTTTTAAAATTCAGCCGTAGACTCCTTCTCTCAAGACCCGATAAGTTAAGCGATGATTCTAAAATCAAATTGGCCAACATCCTTCGTTTTAATGATGAACTTAGAGTTTCTTATCTTTTGAAAGAACAGTTCATGGATTTTGTAAAGGCAAGTTCCTCTGTTGAAGCAGAATCAAAACTTAACCGGTGGCTAAATCTCGTTAAACAACATAAAATCAAAGAATTTTACTACCTGGCTAATACAATCGTAAACTGGAAAACTGAAATTCTAAATTCATTTGATGTCCCTTACTCAAATGGGTGTATTGAAGGCTACAACAACAAAATTAAAGTCATCAAGCGTAATGCTTTTGGTTTTAGAAATTTTAATAGATTCCGCTCACGTATTCTTCACTGCTGCGCTTAATTTTGGACATAAAAATATGGCGACAGGTATCCGTAGACACCTGTCACCCCAACATTTGACATAGAGCCTTAAAATAAAACGGCCAGGGGCCGTTTTTTCATAGGCGGGTTTAAAGTTCAAGAGAGGGGTGCAATTAAATAGCACGCTGAACCTTTCCACTCCGGAGACAACGGGTGCAAACCATAATCCGCTTAGGGGAACCGTCTACGATGGCTTTTACCCTTTGTAAGTTGGGTCTCCAGGTCCGCTTGGTACGGATATGGGAGTGGCTTAATTTAATACCAACGGTAACACCTTTGTCACAAATTGCGCACTTGGCCATTGACACACACCTCCTTTAACGACCGTAACCTGTGTCTATCAGGAACTGCAATAATCTCACTAGGTTAGTATACCACAAATAATCCCAAAATCAAATGAAAATTTATGAATTCTTGCTACCCATGGAAATTGCGACCATGTTATAATGGAACATATGTTTTGAATGGTGATTATATATGGTGGATTTGTTCAAGCCGGTACAATACCTTAAAGGCGTGGGTCCCCAGAGGGCTAAACAATTGGCAGGCATGGGCATCCATACCCTGTGGGACTTGCTTTATCATTTTCCCAGAAACTACCAAGACAGGAGCGATATACGCCCCATACATACATACGCTCACGGTGATTTAGCCACTGTCAAAGGGGTGGTGACGGCCAGCCAGGAAACAAAGCCGAGGCGGGGCTTGTGTATAACCAAGCTGGTTTTACAGGAAAGCGGCAGCACCTTTTATGCAGTGTGGTTTAACCAACCATATATTCGTAAACAATACCTGCCGGGTCAAAAGTTGCTGGTCACCGGCAAGGTGGACAGGGGTTTTGGTGTACCCCAGGTGCATGTAACAGATCATGAACTGCTCTCGGGAGATGAAAGATTGCATACCGGCCGCATTGTGCCTGTTTATCCATTGGCAGAAAGTATCAGCCAACGTTTTTTGCGCAGCTTAATTAAAAACGTTTTGGATCAAACCGGGTCCTTAATTCCGGAATTTTTGCCCGATCGGATGCTGGACCGCCACCGCTTGCCATGCTTGCCGGAAGCGCTGCAAGAGATTCATTTCCCGTCCGACAATGAGGCCTGCAGCCGGGCCCACAAGAGGTTTGTTTTGGAAGAATTATTCCTCTTTCAGATGGGAATGTTGCTGCAAAAAAGTAAAAATATTAAAAAGGCTAAAAAACATCAATATTTGCCGGAATCACTCACCGATTTGCTGTTAAACAGCCTGCCTTTTCGCTTAACACCGGCACAGCAACGGGTTTGGCAGGAAATTGCCCACGACTTGGCGGGCCCTTATCCAATGAACCGTCTGCTGCAGGGAGATGTGGGAGCGGGTAAGACCGTGGTGGCTGCCCTGGCCCTTTGCAAAGCAGCGGGTTCCGGCTTGCAGAGTGCCCTGATGGCACCTACTGAGCTGCTGGCTGAACAACATGCCAAAAGTATCACAGAGCTGTTAGCACCCCTGGGTGTCCGGGTGGCCCTGCTAACCGGCAGCGCCCGGCGAGGCAGGCAACAACTTTTAGCGGATATAGCCGGCGGTGAAGTACAGGTGGTAATTGGTACCCATGCCCTGATACAGGACCGGATACAGTTTAGCAATCTGGCTCTGGTGGTGGTGGATGAGCAGCATCGCTTCGGCGTCCGCCAGCGGGCGGCCCTGCAGGAGAAAGGGATAACGCCGGATGTCTTGGTAATGACCGCAACCCCAATACCCCGCACACTGGCTTTAACCCTGTACGGCGACCTTGATGTTTCAGTGCTTGATCAGTTGCCGCCAGGCCGGCAGGACATTAAAACTTACCACCTTCCCCTTGCCCAGGCAGGCAAAGCGGTGGGGTTGATCAAACAACAGGTTGATCAGGGCAGGCAGGCCTATGTGGTATGCCCGCTGGTGGAAGAATCAGAGAAAATTGATACCCAGGCAGCCATAGCTTTGTATGAAAGATTAAAAAAAGCTCTGGCCCATTACAGTGTAGGATTGCTGCACGGCAGAATGAAGTGGCAGGAAAAGGAAAATATTATGAACGGTTTTCGCCGCGGTGACATCTCTGTGCTGGTATCCACCACAGTCATCGAGGTGGGGGTGGATGTACCTAATGCTACCGTGATGGTTGTTTGGGATGCCCAGCGGTTTGGCCTGGCCCAGTTACACCAATTAAGGGGCAGAGTGGGACGGGGCAGCTACCAATCTTACTGTATTTTGGTGGGTGATCCCGGAACGCCGGAAGCCAGAGAACGTCTAAGTGCCATGTGTCGTACCCAGGACGGTTTTGCCCTGGCGGAGGAAGACCTGAAACTGCGGGGGCCGGGAGAGTTTTTCGGTACACGCCAGTCTGGCCTGCCGGATTTTAAAATAGCTGACCTGGTGCGGGACGGCAGGGAAACAGAGCTGGCCCGCCGGGAAGCTGAACAGCTTCTGCAGGAGGATCCTCTTTTACGCCAACCGGAACACAAGTTACTGATTGAACATTTTGCCAGGCGTTTTCCTGATTTTATAAAGTACAGTGACGTCAGTTAATTCTCGCCTGTCACAACAGATGAATAGTGCCGTTACGGATGGCAAAACCATAATCTTTTGTTAGGAATTACTTAGTATTAATTATGTGCCTGGGTGAAGATTAAAAAGTAAATTATCAGTCATCACTGCAAGTACTGGCTGTACTCATCGGCAGTAATGGCCGGGTGTAGCGCCAGGGAAATCCCGCCGGCAATAATCTTGGCGGTATTTTCAATTAATGTGTCAATTTCCTTGGGAGTTACCATTAGTTGAGCTGATGTGTAGGGCTGCAGGACGGCATTAACAATGGGTTGAATTGCCTCGGAATTCATAAATTGATAGATCCCCTGCAGTTCCGGACGGTCTTTGGTTTGTTCCGCCAAGCGATCCAGGGTTTCACCGGCAATAATGGCAGCCGGCACAACTGTGGGCACGCCAATGGCAATTACCGGCACGCCCATGGATGCCTGATTAATGCCCGCCCGTTTGTTGCCTACCCCGGAGCCGGGCGCGATTCCTGTATCAGCCAGCTGGATGGTGGTGCCAATGCGTTCCACCGCCCGAGCAGCCAGAGCATCAACCGCTATGATAAGTTCCGGCTTAATTCGATCCACCACACCCTTAATGATTTCGGCGGTTTCAATGCCGGTTAAACCTAAAACTCCCGGCGAGAGGGCGCTGACTGAACGCATGCCGTCCCTGATTTCCGACGGTGCATAATTATACATATGTCGAGTCACCAGAGTCATACCGACTACTTTGGGACCCAAGGCATCCGGCGTGGCGTTCCAGTTGCCAAGTCCCACCACCAACACATTGGCATGTTCGGGCAAGTTAAATAAAGATGCAAGCTGGCGGGCAAAGATTTCTACAATCTCCTGATGGATTTGACGGTTGTTGTCACGAATAGCGGGAGCCTCGATGGTGATATATGTACCCTGCGGCTTGCCCATCAGTTGTTCTGCGTAATCCTCTTCTATATGCACAGTGGTAACGGTGGCGTGGGTATAAGTTTCTTTATCCATCCGGCAACCCGGAATTTCCTGACCGGTTTGACCGCAGATTACTTCCCTTGCTTCAACAGCCAGGTCTAAACGGATATTATTGCGCTTGTAAAAGTTTGCATCCATAGGAATACCCCCTAGCAAAAAAGACATCGCTAATATCCTGTTCTTTCCATAAGAAATTTATGCAAAACCTGTGATAAATGTAAATAAATCGATTTTTTCCATATATTATGCTATAATAAGTTAGCAACCAAGACCAGTTAAGGAAGGGATTTTCAAGATTGCGAGTTATTGCCGGTTCTGCCAGAGGAAGAATTTTGAAAAGTCCCAGAGGGATGTCTACCAGACCGACAGCAGACAGGGTCCGGGAGGCCCTTTTTAACATTTTGTCCCCCCTGGTACCAGACAGCCGTTTTTTGGACTTATTCAGCGGTACCGGTGCTGTGGCCATCGAAGCACTGAGCCGTGGGGCGGCAAGGGCTGTCCTGGTTGAAAAGGATCGTCAGACAGCCGGCATTATTTACGAAAATTTAAAGTTATGTGGGTTGCTTAACCAGGCCGAAGTCCTTGCTATGGATGTGGACAGGGGTCTTCAGGTGCTGGGCCAAAGAAAGGATGTTTTTGATCTCATATTTATCGATCCGCCATACCGAAAAGGTTTTGAGAAACCTACCATCGAAAAAGTTCTGCGGCATAATATTCTTGCTGCCGGTGGCATAGCGGTGGTCGAAAGCAATCGGGCAGACCTGCCGCCGGACCGGGTGGGAAACCTGGTTGCTTATCGGTGCCAGCAATATGGTGATACAGCTCTGACATTTTATAGGTTTGACAGCTAAGGGGGAAAAAATATGAGAATTGGCATTTACCCTGGCAGTTTTGATCCGGTTACCAACGGACATCTGGATATTATTGAACGGTCTGCCGGGCTGTTTGATCGACTGATTGTAGCAGTGGCCAGGAATCCGCAAAAAATAAAGCCCTTGTTTACTGTAAACGAGAGAATCCAACTTTTAGAATCGGTGTTAGAAAAGTACCCTAATATCATTGTCGACTCATATGACGGTTTAACGGTAAATTATGCTTTAAAACAGGGCGCCAAAGCCATTGTACGAGGTTTGCGGGCGATTACAGATTTTGAAAGCGAATTTGTTTTTGCTCTTACTAATAAGAAGCTGGCGCCCCAACTGGAAACGGTTTATTTAATGACCAGGGCGGAGTATTCTTTTATTAGTTCATCCACAGTGAAGGAAGTGGCTTCATATAACGGTTGTTTAAGTGCCATGGTACCCGAACCGGTGGCAGCAAAACTTAAAGAGAAATACGGTTATGGGAAATGATAATGGTTTGATCAAGGAGGGGTAGAATTGTGGAGCTCTTTAATATCCTGAATGAGCTGGAAGAACTCATTGAGGAGAGCCCCAGGGTGCCGATGACCAGGCGTGTCATGGTAGATGAGAATAAACTTCTGGACTACCTGGACCGCATTCGCACCTCGCTTCCCGAAGAAGTTCGCCAGGCTAAGTGGTTGGTGAAAGAGAGGGATAAAGTACTCTCTGAATCCAAAAAGGAAGCACAGCGGATGTTGGAGGATGTTGCCCGTGAAATTGAACAGCGGGCGGAAGATCACGAAATTGTCAAGAAAGCGGAAAAAATAGCCCAGGAAACAATTAAAAAGGCTGAGGATGTGTCGCTGCAAATTCGTCAGGGAGCCCGTGAATACGCTGATGACATACTACAATCGCTGGAAGAAAAACTAAGTAAAATACTGGGTGAGATTCAGCAGGGCAGAAGTGAACTGCGCAAGTAGCAGAAGGTTGTAAAAACAAAGAAGCATCGTGCTGTTGGTGCGTTGACCGAAGCTAAAGGGATTTAAAACACCGACAAAAGCTTTTGACACTATGAGGTCAGACCCCCTGTGGAGGTCTGACCTTGTTATTAGCTAAGGCTGTTTAAAATGCTCTGCCAATCGCAGTAACGTTCCACGTTTTCCAGCGCTTTGTCAATACTTTCTTTATTATTTGCGGTAATGCGGCCGGAAAGCTCACTGAGTTTTTCAATGGCGGTATATGTGTCATAATGAACCAGCAACACCGGTACACCCTTTTCCATGGCCCGACTGATGACCTTGACATCGGGGTATAGACCGCCTGTTAAGACAATGGCGGATGTACTGGTTTCCAGGGCTGCCAGAGCCATGTCAGCCCGGTCGCCGCCGGTAATAAAGATTTTATTGTTGGAGCGCCGCAGGTAGGCCAGGGCACTTTCGATAGTCATGGCGCCCACCATGATGTCTTCAACCAGCAGATCCAAATTTTTCTCGCCGGTAAGCAATTCGCCGCCCAGTAATTCATGTACTTGAGCTACCGAGGGGGAGGACAATTCCCGTACCCTGGGGACAATACCCAGGGTGCGAAAACCAAGGTCATCCAGCAGGGGTTTGTATACCCCTTCTATTTTTGCCTGGATGGGTCTGGGTACATGGGTAAAAATGTTACCTAATACCGGTACGCCTTTGCAGCGCAAGTATTGGTTGAAGAATACAGATTGATCCAAACTGTAATCGTTTTTTATATTTATTAAGTACAATACACCGGCCCCCAGTTCAGCAGCCAGAGAAGGTGCGTCCAGGCCGACGGTTCCCATGATGTGCGGGAAAATAGCGCTGTCAATAATCATCAGGTCGTTATCCTGGGCCATTTGCTGATATGCCCTTTTAATGGTTGCCAGCATTTCAGCGGAACGACTACCCCGGGACAGATAAAAAGGACTGGCTGTGGTGGGGGCAATCATCTCCAGAGGAGCCGATAAATTTAATAATTCTTTCATCAAAACGGCATCTTCATCGGTTTTGCCGGTAGCAGTAGAAGCTCCTACCGGTTTAAAATAAGACACTTTAAGACCTACCTGGCGGAACTTTAATGCCAAACCAACCGCCATAGCTGTCTTTCCGCTGCCGGCAGAACCCATAATGTAAAGATTTTTCACCGATAACACCTCGCTTATTAAATATTGGCCTGTTAAAACTCAATGGTAATTTTTATATCTAAGGCCGAATAGCCGTCAGGATAGGCAAAAACCGGGTTGATATCCATTTCACTGATTTCTTCAAAATCTAAGATTAACCGGGCTGCCCGGGCTACCATATCAATCAGGCTGATCATATCCGCCGGTTGTTCGCCGCGGTACCCCCGCAGTAAGGTGGCGGCTTTGGTTTCGGCAATCATTGCTGCAATTTCCGCATGGGTGATGCCACGGGCCAAACGAAAAGAAACGTCCTTTAGCAAGTTAACATATATACCGCCCAGGCCAAAAGCAATTAAGGGTCCGAACTGCATGTCTCTGGTCATACCAACAATCAATTCTGTTCCTTTCGGCATCATTTTGCTAACTTCAATGCCATAGGGAATAACGTTGGGCAAGTAGCGCTGCACGTTCTCTAAAATTTCAATAAAACCGTTGCGAACCTCCTCGGCGCTGTATAACCCAACTTTAACACCGCCTACATCGGTTTTGTGCATTATTTTTGGCGAAGCTACTTTAAGAACCACCGGATAACCGATGGATTCAGCGATGGCAACCGCTTCCTCCGGCGTAAGGGAAAGTTTTATGGGAGCTGCCGAAATGCCATAAGCTTCAGCTACCGCAGCGGCTTCGCTGCCCAGCAGCACGCTGCGGCGATCGCGGATGACATCGTAAAAAATAGCCTTGACCTTGTCCGGATTGATATCATCGTAGCGGATTTCTTCTCCTTCCGGCCGGTTTTCCAGCCGCCGCATATAATTGACCATACCGGCTAGAGAACGGACGGCCGGTTCCGGAAAGGTAAATACCGGGATTTTGGCCTGAGTTAAAATTTTAACACCGTCAGCTAAAGTTATACCTCCCATATAAGCTGTTAACAGCGGTTTATCCGGGTATTTCCGGTGCAGCTCAATAATTTTGTGGGCGATATTTACCGGGTCGGTAACGGCAGTGGGACAGACCAAAACAACCACACTATCCACATGGGGATCCTTGAGGACGGCTTCCAAAGCAAAGGCATAACGATCTGCCCGGGCGTCTCCGATAACATCCACCGGGTTGTAAATATTTGCTTCCGGTGGTAAATTAGCCCGCAGGGCATCCAAGGTTTCTTTAGTAAAGCGGGCCATGGATAAATGGGCTTCCTCTATGGCATCCGAGGCCACAATACCGGGTCCCCCGGCGTTGGTAACGATAGCCACACGATCTCCCTTAGGTAAAGGCTGATAGGAAAAACAAATAGCCAAATCAAACAGCTCGGTCATGCTGCGGGCTCGTAAAATACCGGCCTGAGTGAAAGCTGTGGCATAGGCCAAGTCGCTGCCCGCCAGAGCGCCGGTGTGCGAAGAGGCAGCCAAGGCGCCGGCTTGGCTGGTGCCTGATTTTAATACAATAACCGGTTTTTTTCCGGCTGCTCGGCCGGCTGCTTCCAAGAAATATTTTCCATCATGCACGTCTTCAATATAACAAAGTATTACTCTGGTAAAGGGATCGTCGGCCAGCGCCCCAATAAAGTCAGCTTCGTTTAAATCGGCTTTGTTGCCCAGGCTGATGACCCTGCTGAAGCCAAGCCCGACAGATCTGGCCCAATCCATGATAGAAACCAGCATTGCACCGCTCTGCGAAATAAAAGCAATATCCCCCTGCAGAGGAAATCCGGCGGCAAAGGAGGTGTTGAGGGGGAGATGGGTATCCATAATGCCCACACAATTGGGCCCCACCATGGCAATGCCATATTTTTTTGCAATTAATAATAATTTTTTCTCTAACTCCAGTCCTTCCGGCCCGACCTCTTTAAAGCCGGCGGAAATGACCACGGCAAACTTGATGCCCTTTTTGCCGCATTCTTCCATCACTTCGGGACACAATTTTGCCGGTACGCAAATTACCGCCAGGTCAACACCGGCAGGAATCCGGCTGACACTGCTGAAGCAGGGTAACCCGGCAATGGCGGTTTCTTTCGGGTTAACGGGAAAAATTTCACCTTTAAACCCGCATTCAATTATATTTTTGACAATTACATGGCCAATTTTGCCGGTTTTATTTGATGCTCCGATAATGGCTACCGACTTCACATTAAACAAGGGCGTTAAGTCTGCCATTGTTTTCACCTTCCCTACATAAAATCCCACCTGAGTTTTTTGCTGTTTATACTACAATGTAGTTTTTTCCACAGCAGATAGCCCAATACCTTTTTTAACGGCGGGCAAATTTGCCAAGCCTACTGAAAATCTGCACGCCCAATCCCAATACTATTAACAAAATAATACCGGCCAGCATACTTAGAAAAGAAAATGTCAGCAGAAAAACTGGGGACCAAACAAAGACCGGGGCCAAAACCGGCCACACAGGTGCGCCGGAAGATGCTGCGGGATGATAGAATAAAAAAGTAAAAAAGGCGGCCAGGGCGCCGTGCAACAAGCGGGTAATAACAAACAAACCCATTTTGATGTCAGTTTGGGCAATCATGCTGGCTACCTGGGCGTGAATGGAAAGGCCGCTCCAGCCGAGGATGACGGCCACCGCCATCAGCCTTTGCAATTCAGGTGCGCCGGCTTGCGAGGCTAACCGAGTACCGATAGTCATTTCAAACAAACCGCTGGCCAGTGCCGGTAAGATTTCGGGAGAGAACCCCAGGGGTATGAACACCAGTCCGAGCCAGGCGGCCAGCCGGTTAATGACACCTGCATGGTGAAGTAATTTGATGATAACCGCAAACAAGATAATAAAGCCGCCGATATGCAGCAGTTTTGTCACTGCAGAGGTCACTGCCTCACCCAGCAACTGTCCCAGCGGTAACCTTGCCTGGCGATTTTCTTGCAGCAGTGCCCGAAGGGCCTGGCGGAGGGAACCGGTTGGCTGAGAAAAACAGCGTGAAGAATCGTGACGACGGTAAAAGCGCAACAGCAAACCCAACAGGATATTTGCCAGATAGTGGGAACCGGCAATTACTATACCCAGCTCAGGACGTCCAAACATGCCTACGGCAACAGCAGTCAGCATAAACAGGGGGCTGGAATTGTTGGTAAAACAAATTAAACGTTCGGCTTCCACCCGGCTGCATAAACCCTGTTGCCTTAGTTTGGCAGTAACCATACTGCCGATGGGAAAGCCACTGGTAAAACCTATTACCACGACAAAGGCACCGGCTCCCGGCACATTAAAAAGCGGCCGCATAACGGGTTCCAGCAAAACGCCCATAAATCTTACCAGGCCTAACTTTATGAGAACTTCCGAGGCGATAAAAAACGGCAGCAGGGAAGGAAACACTATATTCCACCAGGTCTGCAGACCGTTAACGGCACCTTCAAAAACAATTTGGGGTTGCAAGATCATCCCCAGGACAAAACTTAACGCCAACGCCAGCCAGATCAGGGATATGGCTTCCTGTCGGTGCCGCACCAGCGTTGTCCGGATTTTTTTTGGCAGCAAGAAAATCACCCCGTGCATAGGATTAGACAAGGTCCCTAACAATATATATAACTGAGCGGCCTTGACTTTAGACCAGGTGTGGAGTTATGACATATACAGGATTTTTCCTTGACAAATATGGGTCTGCTTTATATAATGAATTTTGTTAAATATCGAGGTGACTTTTAACCGGTGAAGATTAATATTTTAAAGTTAAAAAATGCACCTGGTGAGAGGCTGACCTTTAACTTCAGCAAAGAATTAGCGGCCCTGGAACTGGGAGGGCAAGTATTCAGGTTTGTTGCTCCGGTGTCAGCCAGCGGCGAGGTGGTAAATCGCCGGCAACTTTTTCATGTTAAGGGTGAAACCAGAGCGACAGTTCGGACCGGCTGTACCTACTGCCTGGAACCTTTTGAGTTAAGCCTGCACGGTCGGTTGGATGAAGTATACGCCAGGGACGGCGAGCTTTCCGGCTCTGACGCGGAGATAATTGGGTTTGACGGCGATATTATCAATGTTGAGCCGGAAGTAATAAAGTCACTGGTGTTGGAAATACCAATGCGTTTGGCATGTTCGCCGGACTGCCGGGGGCTGTGCCAACGATGTGGTGCCAATTTAAATGTTCAAACATGTGATTGCCAAGTTGAGGAGATTGACCCAAGGTTGGCAATTCTTAAAAATTACATCAATAAGTTTTGACTTTTTAAAGGGGGTGTAAGAAATGGGTGTACCGAAAAGGAAACTTGCAAAGCATCGGGGAAGACAACGCCGGGCTATGAATATGAAGTTGGAAACCCCCAGCCTGGTGGCTTGTCCACAGTGCCATGCCTTGATTCAACCGCACCATATGTGCCCTGAGTGTGGTTATTACAAAAACCGCGAAGTTGTTGCGGCTGCCAACAAGTAATGATAATCCGGGCCCTTTCTCAGTCAGTGAGAAAGGGTTTTTACTTTTTTTGGTAAAAATATATAAAATTAATTGCATTAAACAAAAATTACAGTTATAATTAGTACCAGGTACTAATTATGTTGGTGATTACAATCATGGCAAGAGATGGGCAGGCCAAACATTTAAGACAACAAGAACTAATAAGATATCTGACCAATAATCCCCTGTTAAAGGATGAAGAACTGGCCGCTTTGTTTGGTGTCAGTATTCAGACCATCCGGTTGGATCGTTCTGAACTACAAATCCCTGAGTTGCGGGAACGCATGAAAACAGCCCTGCAAAGCCGCCGTCCGGTACGTTCGCTGGCCAGCGATGAACTGGTGGGTGAATTGTTAGATATTGAGGTAGGACGGTGCGGGGTGTCAATGCTGAAAATAACCCCTGAAATGTGCTTTCGCAAAAATTTGGTGGCCAGGGGGCACCACCTGTTTGCTCAGGCCAACTCCCTGGCGGTGGCTGTCATAGACGCCGAGGTTGCCTTAACCGGCGCAGCCAGGGTGTTGTTTAAACATCCTGTCACTGCCGGCGATCTGGTGTTGGCCCGGGCTACGGTCAGCAGCCAACAGGGGCATAAAACGGTTGTCAGGGTGGTTTCCCGGGTAAAAGAAACAGTTATTTTGGAAGGTACATTTACGGTATTTGCCTTGTCAGAGGAGGATAATCAATGATCAAAATAGCCTTAGATGCAATGGGGGGCGACTATGCGCCGGCAGAAATCGTCCGTGGTGCCAGGGAGGCTGCCCGTGAATTAGAAGTTCAGATTATGCTGGTGGGCCACCGGGAAAAAATACAGCAGGAATTGGCGGGTGATAATGCCGGCGGCCTGCTTTCAATTGTACACGCTTCGGAAGTGGTTGGCATGGACGAACACCCGGTCAGCGCCATCCGCAAAAAAAGAGATTCGTCCATTGTTGTAGCCACTCAACTGGTCAAGGACGGGGCAGCTGACGCAGTGGTTTCCGCCGGCAGCACAGGGGCTCAAATGGCCTCATCATTATTTATTCTGGGTCGTATTGCAGGAGTTGACCGTCCTGCCATCAGTACTCTTTTACCTACAGCCAACGGTGTGGTGGCTTTGTTGGATGCGGGCGCCAATGTGGACTGCCGTCCGCAGCACCTGCAGCAATTTGCTGTCATGGGCTCCCTGTACGCTGAAAAAATTTTGGGACTGGCCAATCCCAAGGTAGGACTGGTGAATATAGGTGCTGAAGAAACCAAGGGCAATGAATTGACTCTGGCGGCCTATAATTTGTTGCAAGAAACAAATATTAACTTTATTGGCAATGTTGAGGGAAGGGATTTGTTTTTCGGCGCTGTTTCAGTGGCTGTGTGCGACGGTTTTGTGGGCAATGTTATACTAAAGTCTGCTGAAGGTTTAGCCATGTATATTTTAGGGATGTTTAAACAGGAATTGGGTAAACTGGAGGATATCCTGGGCCGGGAGAAAATTATGCATATTCTGGGCGGCTTTCAGCGCCGCATGGATTATGCCGAGTATGGCGGAGCACCGCTGCTGGGCGTTGACGGAGTGTCTGTGATTTGCCATGGCAGTTCACGGGCCAGGGCAATTAAAAATGCTGTCCGGGTGGCTAAAGAAGCGGTTGAACAGCAGCTGGTTCGTGCTATCAAGGTAAGCCTGGAAAAAGAGAACTTTAAGGAGGGGAAATATTAATGCCCAACCACCAAATTCAGGCTGGCATCCTTGGGGTGGGTAGTTATGTGCCTGAACGGATACTTACGAACAAAGAGCTGGAACAAATGGTGGATACCAGCGACGAATGGATTACCGCACGGACCGGTATTCGGGAACGGCGAATCCTTGACCCGTCCCAGTCTACTTCCGACCTGGCTGTCCTGGCTTCCCGGCAAGCGTTGGCCGATGCCGGCGTTAAACCGGAAGAACTTGATTTGATTATTCTCACCACTTGTTCCAAAGATATGCTGTTGCCGGCCGGGGCCTGTCTGGTGCAAGCCGAGTTAGGGGCACACAGGGCCGGCGCCTTTGACCTGGAAGCCGGCTGCAGCGGTTTTGTTTACGGGCTTGCCATTGCAGCCCAGTTTATTGCCACCGGAGCTATGCAGCGGATACTGGTTATTGGGGCCGAAGCATTGTCAAGAATAATTAACTGGCAGGATCGTAACACCTGTGTGCTGTTTGGAGACGGGGCCGGTGCCGTGGTGGTGGGCCCGGTAGCACCCGGGGAAGGCATTCTGGCCAGCAAATTGAGCGCCGAAGGAACCGGCTGGGAGCATCTGTATATTCCGGCAGGGGGAGCCAAAATGCCAGCTGATCCCCTTACGGTTGAAAAAAATTTGCATTATGTGCATATGAACGGTAAAGAAGTGTTTCGTTTTGCCACCCGCGTGATGGAGGAGGAATCCCTCCACTTAATTAAAGCGGCTAATCTGCAGTTAACGGATATAGACTTATTAATACCTCACCAGGCCAACATCCGTATTATTGAACATGCTGCCAAAAAGTTAAAGTTACCCATGGATAAGGTGGTAATAAATTTAGACCGTTTCGGCAACACTTCATCCGCTTCTATTCCTTTAGCGTTAGATGAGGCGGTAAAATCCGGACGTGTGCAAGCCGGAGACAACATCGTTATGGTGGCTTTCGGGGCAGGTCTCACTTCCGGCGGTATTGTTTTAAAGTGGAGTAAGGGGAGGGAGAGTAATGAAACTTAAAACTAAATTGTGCGACTTGTTGGGTATTCAATATCCCATTCTGCAAGGCGGTATGGCTTGGGTTTCGACAGCCGAATTGGCGGCAGCAGTTTCTGAGGCAGGCGGACTGGGCATTATCGGCTCGGGACACGCTCCCACGGAGTGGCTGGAAGAACAGATCAAAAAAGCCAAGCAGCTGACCGATAAGCCTTTCGGAGTTAACGTTATGTTAATGTCCCCCTATGTGGAACAAAACATGGAGTTAATTGTTCGTGAAAGAGTACCGGTGGTTACCACCGGGGCCGGCAACCCCGGTAAATATATACCCCGCTTAAAGGAAGTGGGTACCAAAGTTATTCCTGTTATCCCGTCAGTGGCACTGGCCCAGCGGATGGCCAAAGCAGGGGTGGATGCGGTGATTGCCGAAGGCGGCGAATCCGGCGGCCATATTGGGGAACTGCATACCATGCCGCTGGTACCCCAGGTGGTTGATGCAGTGGATATCCCGGTAATTGCTGCCGGCGGCTTTTTTGACGGCAGAGGGCTGGTAGCGGCCTTGGCGCTGGGGGCGCAAGGCATCCAAATGGGAACCCGCTTTATGTGTGCTACAGAATGTACCATTCATGACAACGTAAAACAGCTGTTGGTGAAAGCTAAAGACCGTGATACTGTGGTAACCGGCCGCACTACCGGACATCCTGTACGCATTATACGCAATAAACTGGCCAAACAATTTGAAGAAAAAGAACGTCAAGGTGCGCCGGTAGAAGAACTGGAGAAACTGGGAGTCGGTCGCCTGCGCATGGCCATGGTGGAAGGTGATGTACAGGAAGGTTCTGTCATGGCGGGCCAAATTTGCGGCATGATTAAAAAAATTGAACCGGCTGCCGCCATCATACAAGATATCGTTACCGGTGCTGAACAAGTTGTGAGCCGATTAAGCAAAGGGGAGTTTTAATTTTGTTAACAACCGCATTTTTATTTCCCGGACAGGGTTCCCAGTATGTGGGGATGGGTCGGGAATTGTATCAAAACTTTTCGGTTTTCCGTACAACCATGGAAGAAGCGGATGATACATTAGGATTTGGTTTAACTAAATTATGCTTTGAGGGGCCGGCCGAGGAGTTAAACCGCACTGTTAATACTCAACCGGCAATTTTGGCAGTAAGTATTGCCGCCCTCAGGGTTTTGCAGCAGGAATGTGGCTTAAAACCCCGGGCGGTAGCCGGGCACAGTCTGGGTGAGTATGCCGCTCTGGTGGCAGCCGGCTCTCTTAACTATTCGGATGCCCTCAAGGTGGTACGGCAGAGGGGGCAATTCATGCAGGAGGCTGTACCGGAAGGGCTGGGCGGCATGGCTGCCATCCTGGGGCTGGCCCGGCAGGCTGTTGTTGACTGTTGCCGTCAAGCAGCCGTAGCAGGGGTAGTGGAACCGGTAAATTTTAACTGCCCCGGTCAAGTGGTGATAGCCGGAGAACGGCAGCCGCTGCAAAAAGCCATGGAACTTTGCCGCCAAGCAGGAGCGAAAAGAACAGTCGAACTGGCGGTAAGCGGACCTTTTCACTCCAGTTTAATGCGTCCCGCGGCTGAAAGGCTGGCGGCAGTATTGGCGCAGACGGAAGTGAGGGAACCTGATATCCCGGTAATGGCTAACATCAGTGCGCACTATCTGTCTGAAGCCTCTGCAATTAAAGATGCCCTGGCCAGACAGGTGTGCGGTGCCGTACTCTGGGAAGACGGTATCCAAAAGATGGCTGAACAAGGTGTCAGTGCCATGCTGGAAGTGGGGCCCGGCAAGGTATTGTGCGGCCTGGTTAAAAAAATTAACAAGGAAATAAGGACTTACAATCTGGAAGATTTGGCAAGCCTGGAAAAAGTCCTTGCAGAGTTCAAGGAGGTTGGCTAAAATGTTTCTGAACGGTAAAGTTGCCATTGTTACCGGCGCCTCCAGAGGGATTGGCAAAGCCATAGCTTTGGCCCTGGCCGGTGCTCAGGCTGATGTAGTAATTAATTATGCCGGGAGAGCGGATGCGGCGGAAGCAACCGCTGAAGCTGTAAGGCAAATGGGTCGCCGGGCGCTGGTTTACCGGGCGGATGTATCTGATACCGGCCAGGTGCAGCAGATGGTGGAAGCCGTGCTGGCGGAGTTTGGCAGGGTGGATATCCTGGTGAATAATGCCGGGATTACCCGGGATAATTTAATTTTAAGAATGAAAGAAGAAGATTGGGACACCGTGCTGGCGGTAAACCTGAAATCTGCTTTTAATACCATTAAAGCAGTGGCCCGTCCCATGGTGAAGGCGCGTTACGGCCGCATTATCAATGTTTCTTCGGTGGTGGGGCTGTATGGCAACCCGGGTCAGGCCAACTATGCCGCTGCCAAAGCCGGTTTGATCGGGCTTACCAAAACCATGGCTAAAGAGCTGGGCCCCAGAAATATTACCGTAAATGCAGTGGCGCCCGGTTTTATTATGACTGATATGACCGAACACCTAACCCCTGAGGCGAAAGAAAAATTAACCTCAGCCATTGCTCTTAACCGCCTGGGCAAGCCGGAAGATGTTGCCGGCCTGGTAGCTTTTTTGGCCAGCGATTACTGCAGTTATATTACCGGACAGGTTATCGGGGTGGACGGCGGTATAGTAATGTAAAGGTTCGAGGTACATAAATTTACCTCGATATTAATACCTTTAATAAATAGATTATGCGATACCCGGAAGGGGGGTGAACAACTTGGCAACCTTTGACAAAATTAAAGCAATTATTGTAGATCAACTGGGCGTTGATGAGGCAGATGTCACCCTGGATGCTTCCTTTGTGGATGATCTGGGTGCTGATTCTCTCGATATTGTTGAGCTGGTAATGGCTCTGGAAGAAGAGTTCGGCCTGGAAATTCCGGATGAAGAGGCCGAAAAAATTCGCACTGTTGGCGATGCCGTTAATTTTATTCAGGACCGCCTGTAATAATGGTAAAAGTCCCGGCATGTATCATCCGGGACTTTTTTCAAATGTAAGGAGGAAACGAATTTGTCAAAACGGGTTGTTATTACCGGCATGGGGGTAATATCTCCCATTGGTATCGGACTGGCTGATTTCTGGGAGTCTCTGACGGCAGGGGTTTCCGGAATTGCCAGAATAACCAGGTTCGACCCGTCCGAATACAGCACGCAAATTGCGGGTGAGGTTAAGGATTTTGATTATTCCAAGTACCTGGATAAAAAAGAAGGCCGCCGTATGGACAAGTTTTCCCAGTATGCCGTAGTGGCAGCGGCCATGGCCCTGGAGGATGCAGGTCTGGATCTGGCCGCCCTGGATAAAGACCGTACCGGTGTTATTGTAGGTTCGGGGATTGGCGGTATGGAAACCTTTGAAGAACAGTGCCGTGTCTTGGTAAACCGGGGGCCCGGCCGGATCAGTCCCTTTTTAATTCCCATGATGATTGCCAATATAGCGGCCGGCCAGATTGCCATTAAATTTGGCTTGCGGGGACCCAACATTACTACGATTACTGCCTGTGCATCCAGCGGTAATGCCATTGGGGATGCCTATAAATTAATCCAGCGGGGCGGTGCCGAAACGGTAATTACCGGTGGTACCGAAGCGCCTATTACCCCGCTGTCGGTAGCAGGTTTTTGTGCGATGAAAGCCATGTCAACCAGAAACCAAGAACCGGCCCGGGCCAGCCGGCCCTTTGATGCCGACCGGGACGGCTTTGTCATGGGTGAAGGGGCCGCCATGCTGGTATTAGAAACGTTAGAACACGCCCAAAGGCGGGGCGCCAAAATATATGCGGAGATTGTCGGGTATGGCAGTTCCTGTGATGCCTACCATATTACCGCCCCTGATCCGGAAGGAGCGGGTGCTGCCGCCGCTATGCAGATGGCCCTGGCGGATGGCGGTTTAAAACCGGAAGATGTACAATACATTAATGCTCACGGTACCTCTACGCCGGTGGGGGATACTGCCGAGGTAACAGCCATTAAACGTGTGTTTGGCGAACACGCCTATAAGTTAACCGTCAGTTCGACAAAATCCATGACTGGTCATATGTTGGGGGCCGCCGGGGCGGTGGAAAGTGTTGCTTCCGTACTTGCTATTGTACATGATGTTGTACCGCCAACCATTAATTTGGAAAACCCCGATCCGGCCTGCGATTTGGATTTTGTACCCCATCAGGCACGCCGGATGCCTGTGCAGGTAGCCCTGTCCAATTCTTTTGGCTTTGGCGGGCATAATGTCACACTGGCCTTTAAAAAGTTCAGACCTTAGATTTGGGTGATGCAATTGTCTAAACTGGACGAGCAGACCCATCGCTTAAAACAAAGACTGGGTTTTCAATGGCATAATCCATCCCTGCTGATACAGGCCCTTACCCACAGTTCCTGTGTTCATGAAAGCAGGGGGCATGGCATATACCATAATCAGAGGCTGGAGTTTTTAGGTGATGCGGTTTTAGAGTTAGTTGTCAGCGAAGAGCTATACCGTATGTTTCCTGACCGAACCGAGGGTGAATTGACAAAAATGCGGGCTGCTTCGGTTTGCGAACCTTCCTTGGCCAAAGCAGCCCGGGAACTGGACCTGGGCCGTTGCCTGCGCATGGGGCGAGGTGAAGAACGTTCCGGCGGCAGGGAGCGGCCATCCATCCTGGCAGACGCTTTTGAGGCCCTACTGGGTGCCATTTACCTGGATCAGGGCTTAGAGGAGGCCAGACGTTTTGTGTTAAGTTGCTTAAAACCCATCATTGACGATGTTGTGGCAGGCAGGCTGGACAGAGATTATAAAACAGAGCTGCAGGAAACACTGCAGCAAACTTCACCGGAGCCTTTGGTTTATAAAATCATGGGCGAATCGGGGCCGGATCACGACAAAACCTTTACCGCCGGTGTTTTTTACCGTGGCCGTGTAATCGGTACAGGCAGCGGGCATTCCAAGAAAGAGGCCGAACAGCAGGCTGCCAAGGATGCCTTTATGAATTTAGACCGGTTGAAAGCCGGCGCTTTCAAATCAAACGCCCATCACGATTGATAACGGGGGGCAAAAAGCATTGAGTCTGAAAAGAATTGAAATTCAGGGATTTAAATCTTTTGGCGATCGTGTCCGGTTAGAACTGTATCCTGGTTTATCCGTCATTGTGGGTCCTAACGGCAGCGGTAAAAGCAACATCGCTGACGCCATCAGCTGGTGCCTGGGTGAACATCGTGCCTCCCAGCTGAGGGGTTCACGCATGGAAGATATTATTTTTGCCGGCAGTGATAAAAGAAAACCGGTTGGTATGGCAGAAGTAACCTTAACTCTGGACAACGAAACCAAAACATTCCCTCTGCCCTATGAAGAGATTGCTGTTACAAGACGCCTTTACCGTTCCGGGGAAAGTGAATTTTTTATCAACAAAGTGCCCTGCAGGCTTAAGGATATCCAGGCTCTTTTTATGGATACCGGGTTAGGCCGCGGGGCCTACTCTCTTATAGGACAGGGTAAGGTGGACGAAATATTAAGCAGCAGGCCGGATGAAAGAAGGTCTGTGATTGAAGAAGCGGCGGGCATTGTTAAATACCGCTACCGTAAAGAAGAAGCTCTGCGTAAATTAGCGGCCGCGGAGCAGGATCTCGACAGAATTTCGGATATTATTAATGAACTGGCCTCACGCATCCAACCGTTGGCCGCTCAGGCAGCCAAGGCCAGACAATACAAAGAGCTTAGTGAACAAGCCTGGCAGTTGGAATTATCTTTATTTAAGCGGGACTGGCAGGAGCTGACCGCCAAAGCAGAGGAAATTGCGCAGCAGGTGCAGCAACTGAAAAAAGAATTGCAGGACGAAAGGCCGGTTATTGAAGAAAAATTGGAGCAGGTGCGGACAGAGCTGCTCAGTCTGGAAAAATCCATAACGGATGCCAGGGAAAAATATCATTTTATAACCTCACAAATTGAAACCGCCCAAAACAAACTGTCACTGACAAATGACCGGCTTAGCCACTATCACAACGAAATTGCACGGGCGGAAAAGGACTGTCAAGAAGCACGAGCTGCGCTGCAAAAACTTGAAACTGAATTGCACCAGGAAAAAGAAAAATTAGATAAATTAAAGCAGGAAGCAGCAGCAAAATCTGCTTCCTCCGGTCACCGGGAACTGCACCAATTGGCGCAAGAAATGCAAGAAAAACAGGCGTTGCTAAACAATCTGAATAATGATTTAATTGATCAACTGAATCGCGTGGCCCAGCAGCGCAATATTAAAAATCAAGCGGCAGATCGCAAAGAGCAGTTAAACCAGCGTTTATCTCATATGCAAAGACTGGCCGGCCAGACGGCCGAACGGGAAAAAAGTTTGCTTGCCGCTCTGGAAAGGGCCCAAGATAAACTGCAGGAAGCGGGTCGCCGGAAGCAACTGTTAGTGTCAGGCATTCAACAAAGGGAACAGGAATTGACACAAATAAATCAGGACTTATCCGGACTTAACGCGAAGCTGATGCGTCTGAAAGAAACATTGGTAGCCAAACAGTCACGGCTTAGAGTTTTAGACGAGAGCATAAGTTCGCACAGCAGTTTTATCAAACCGGTCAGAGAACTGTTAAAGGCTGCCCGAGACTACCCGGCTGAGTTGACGGGAATTTGCGGTGCGGTGGCAGATTTAATTAAAGTACCTCGAGGCATGGAAACTGCTATTGAAGCGGCCCTGGGCAGCGCTTTGCAAAATCTGGTTACCGAAACATCAGACCAGGCCAAAGCGGCCATTGAGTATCTTAAAAAACACAACCTGGGCCGGGCTACTTTTCTTCCCCTTGATTCGCTGCGGCCAACTCCGGCCGGCCTGTGGGAAAAAAAAGCCCTCGGGTTGCCGGGGGTAATTGGTTTGGCGTCTGATTTAACCGAGGCGGCGGCCAGGTATCGTTCGGTAGTAGAATTGTTATTAGGCCGACTGGTGGTGGTTGATAAACTTGATAATGCCGTTAAAGCGGCCAAGCAGCTGCAACAGAGAATCAGAATAGTTACTCTTACCGGCGAACTGCTGCATCCCGGCGGTTCGTTGACCGGCGGGGGGCCGGCGCGTAATGCCGGGGGCATGTTGCACAGCCGCCGGGAACGTGAGGAACTGGCCCGGCAGTTGCAGCGATTGCAACAGCAGATTAACGAATTAGCCCAGCGGTTAGCCGACAAGCAACTGGCACAGCGGCAGCTGACCGAAGCACAGCAGACCTGCCAGCAGCAGTTGATTAATCTGGAATTGGAGCTGCAGGCAGCAGACATTGATGTCAGCAAAACCGGTGAAGAGTTACAGAGGGTGCGCGAACGTATTCAGGAGGGTCAATGGGAAATTGCCAAAACAGAACAAGAAATAACATCCTGGTCTGCTAACGAGGCGGCGGCGGCTGAAAAACTGACGGTTTTGGAACAGGAGTTAGAACAGTTACAAATTCACCTGACGTCTACCCAGCAGGCCTTGGCGGCTGTCAATGACCGCAAGACACAGTTGGAAAGCGCGGTACACCGGGAACAAATACAGCAGGCGGAACTGCGCCAGCAAATTCTCGGGTCGCAAAAAATAATGGAGCGGCTGACCAGAGAAAGGGAAGAAAAGAGGATGTTTTTAAGTTCTGCTGAGGCTCAGTTGATTCATTTGCAAAACAGGGTTCAGGAATTGGCTGCCCAGCGTTTGGCCTTAAGCGACCAATTGCAAGGACTGCAGCAGGATCAACAATCGGCTGCGGAAAATCTGGATAAATTAAAGAAAAAACATGAAGCTGAGGCAGCAGTGTTAAAACAGTTGGAAGAACGGTGGCAAAAACTGCAGGCATACTGGCAGCAGACACGGGAACAGATACATGCTCTGGAACTGCAGCAGGCCAGGAATCAAACGGAGCTGGAACTGTTAAGCAAGCGGTTGGCTGAAAACGGAATTGCTGATCCGGCGGGTATTCCGGTGGCGCCGGCCGCCAGTAAAAGACAGGCCCGGGCCAGGTGGCAGGAAATCAAGACTCAAATGGCGGCGCTGGAACCGGTAAATCCCGGCGCTGAAGCAGAATACCGGGAAGTAACGGAAAGATATCATTTCCTGTTAGGTCAGCAGCAGGATTTGGCAGAAAGCAAAAGGGCGTTGCAGCAGCTGGTGGAGGAATTAAACCGCGTTATGGCCGCTCAATTTACGGAAGCCTTCAACATAATTAACCGCAACTTCAACCAAGTTTTCCAACAACTGTTTGGCGGCGGAAGTGCAGCCATGTCCCTGACGGACAAAAATACCCTGACTTGCGGGATTGAGATTACCGCCCGGCCGCCAGGCAAAAAAAACCAAAATTTATCTCTTCTTTCGGGGGGAGAGCGAGCCTTAACAGCTATTGCCTTGTTATTTGCCATTCTACAGTACAAGCCAAGTCCCTTTTGCGTGTTGGATGAAATAGAAGCATCTCTGGACGAAGCCAATGTCAAGCGCCTAGCAGATTATTTATCCCGCACATCCCAAGAAGTACAGTTTATAGTTATCAGTCACCGGAAAGGCACTATGGAACAAGCAGACGCCCTGTATGGTGTAACCATGGATGAAGCAGGGGTTACCCGGCTGCTTTCTATGTCTTTGGAGGAATTTAAGGACAAGCAGCGGTCAGCCTGACCAAACCCGTACTGCCTGATTGACAGGGCCTTTTATTTGGCATTATAGTAAGGACAAGATCCGGCAAAATAAGCACTGTACTGGAGGTATTGTCAAGTGGGCTTTTTCAGCCGTTTAAAAGAAAGTTTAACCAAAACCCGCCAAACTTTTATTGAAAAAATTGACCAGGTGGTTACCGGACGCAAGGGCATCGATGAGGAACTATACGAGGAATTAGAAGAAGTATTAATCCAGGCGGATGTGGGTGTAAACACGGCTATGAAACTGGTGGAACGGGTGCGCAAGGGGGTCAAGGCCCGTAATGTGCAAGAGGCATCCCGCCTGAAGGATATTTTTTATGAAGAGTTAGCCTATTTAATGGGAGAAAAGGTCACCCCCATTCAAGAAAATGCCGAGGGCCCCACGGTAATTATGGTAGTAGGTGTTAACGGGGTGGGTAAAACCACCACCATTGGCAAGATGGCTTACCAGTATAAAGAACAGGGTAAGAAGGTTTTGCTGGCAGCCGGTGACACCTTCCGGGCGGCTGCCATTGACCAGCTGGAAATTTGGGCCCAGCGGGTAGGTGTGGATATTATTAAACATCAGGAGGGTTCTGACCCGGGGGCGGTGGCTTACGATGCCGTTCATGCAGCACGCTCCCGCAATGTGGATGTCCTGCTGATTGATACAGCAGGCCGTTTGCACAACAAAAGCAATTTAATGGACGAATTAAGGAAAGTGCATAGAATTATTGCCCGGGAAATGCCCGGCGCTCCTCATGAAGTGCTGCTGGTACTGGATGCCACCACCGGCCAAAATGCCCTTAACCAGGCCAAAATATTCAGTGAAGCGGTTAATGTGACGGGTATTGCCTTAACAAAACTGGACGGCACCGCCAAGGGCGGCGTAGTTACCGCCATTGTTACTGAAATGGCAATTCCGGTGAAGTTGATCGGCATTGGCGAAAGAATGGATGATTTAAGGCCCTTTAACCCTAAAGATTTTATTGATGCCCTGTACGGCAAGAAAAAAGATGATGAGTAAAAAAGCCTGAAAACGGATGATCAACAGCGGCAAGACTTGTGGGCAGTTTGCATATGATTCCACTCCTTGAATTTTTCTGGTTTTGCATAAAACAGATTAAACAGACAAAAGCTAACCACGATAAAACATCAGGAGGTGGAATATTTATGCCTGAAGTAGCGTGCACCGTCAATAACTGCAAGTATTGGACCCAAAATAACCTTTGCACCGCCAAACAAATTATCGTCCAAAACGACGCTCAGGGCGGCGGCATCAGCCCCAATGCCAGCCTGCAAAACCTGGCGGCAACTCCGGCCAACAGTATTGATGATACCTGTTGCCAAACCTTTAAACCGGCTAACGGCTAACGGCAAACACCCCTTAACGGGGGTGTTTCAGACTGTAGACAAAGGTTGCAAAACAAAATGAGGCGGTTTTGTGATCCCCTGTCGGCGATTTGTCGAAGCACCGGTAACAGCACTTGATGAGCGAAAGGAGCCATTGGGGGGGCGCCCACAGGATGTGGGCGCCAGCCGAACCGGGCCAGGAGGGGCCGTTTGAGGCGACCCCAAGGGCGACCGTAGCGAATCATAGTGCTGTCGGTGCGTAGACCGGAGCCAAAGGGGATCATAAACCGCCGATACTGTTCGTCGACACTCTGAAACACCCCTTAACGGGGGTGTTTTTATGTGTAAAAATTATTGTTATTGGAGGAAAACAAACCCGTTAAGGAGAATATTTCAAGTTTGTATAACCAATGCTAACTTAAGAAAATTGTGGATAAAGGAGAATCCGTATGTCTGTACGTATTGCCATTATCGGAGGGACCGGTGTTTACGACCCTAGTATATTAACCAATATCCGGGATGAGAAAGTAACTACCCCGTACGGGGAAGTAAGTTTAAAAATCGGCGATTATCAAGGAAAATCTGTGGCCTTTTTAAACCGTCACGGCGCCGGTCATTCGGTACCGCCCCACCTGGTAAATTACCGGGCCAATATTGCTGCCCTTAAAGAACTGGGGGTTAAAAGTATTTTTGCCACCGCTGCAGTGGGTTCATTAAACATGAACATGGCGCCCGGTCATTTTGTTTTTGCTGATCAATTTTTGGACTTCACCAAGGTTCGTCAGCATACCTTCTTTGAGGGTGGCGCCCAGGGCGTCGTTCACATTGACATGACCGACCCCTATTGCCCGGAATTGCGGCGGGTTTTGGCAAGAGCCGCTGAACAATTAGGCTTAACTTATCACCGGTATGGCACCTATGTCACCACCGAAGGGCCACGCTTTGAAACTCCGGCAGAAATAAAAATGTACAAACTGTTGGGCGGCGACCTGGTGGGTATGACCAGCGTACCGGAGGTTGTTTTAGCCCGGGAAAAAGAGATGTGTTATGCCAACATCTCCATGGTGACAAACTATGCCGCGGGTATTTCGCCAACCAAATTAACCCATCAGGAAGTATTGGAAGTAATGGCGGCCAATGCAGAGAATTTAAGAAAACTGGCGATGCTGGCCATCAGTTTAATTGATCCGGAAAGAGACTGCCTGTGCCAGGATGCCCTGGAGAAGCTGAACAAGGAGTGAATCTCTCTATGGAAGCAATAATTTGGGAACATAACCGTCTGCGACTGCTGGATCAAACAAAGCTGCCGCGCAGTATTGAATACATTGAATGCAACCATTATCAGACGGTGGCGGAGGCTATTAAAAAGCTTGCTGTGCGAGGGGCACCGGCCATTGGTGCTGCCGCAGCTTATGGCCTGGTGGTAGGGGCCGGACAAATTGAAGCCGCCGACCGGCAAACCTTTGTGGCCAAACTGGCTGACATTGCCCGTGAACTGGGCGATACGCGTCCTACCGCCGTAAACCTGCGCTGGGCCCTGGACCGTATGATGATGCGGCTTGCCGCTGCTCCGGAGCAAGATGTGCAGGAATTGCGGCGCATATTACTGGATGAAGCACATGCCATTTATCAAGAAGATATTCAAAGCAACCGTCAGATGGGGGAATTCGGTCAGGCATTGCTGCCTGACGGGGCCAGGGTATTAACCCACTGCAACGCCGGGGCTCTGGCTACCGCCGGTTACGGTACTGCTTTGGGAGTTATCCGGGCTGCCCATGAAAAAGGCAAACAAATTCATGTCTTTGCCGATGAAACCCGGCCGCTGTTGCAGGGAGCCCGCTTGACCGCCTGGGAGATGTTACAGGCCGGCATTCCGGTTACTTTAATTACAGACAACATGGCCGGATATTTGATGGCCAAGCAACAGGTTGACTGTGTTATTGTGGGGGCTGACAGGATTACGGCCAACGGCGACGTGGCCAACAAGATCGGTACTTACGGGGTGGCAGTACTGGCCAAACACCATAACATACCTTTTTATGTAGCTGCTCCCCTGTCCACCATTGACCTGAGACTCAGTTCGGGGGACGAAATCCCTATTGAAGAAAGAGATCCCCGGGAAGTTACTCACCATGGGGGGCAGGCCATGGCACCCGAGGGTGTGCAGGTTTGGAACCCGGCCTTTGATGTGACGCCCCATCAATTGGTAACAGCCATTATTACTGAGCAGGGTGTTATTTATCCACCCTATTTGGAAAACCTGGCGAAAGTATGCGGTAATAATAAATAAGGAGGTAAAAGATGCCGAATTATCTTGTCAGAGATATTAAACTGGCTCCTGCCGGCCGCTTAAAAATAGATTGGGTAAGCCAACACATGCCGGTTTTAAACGTGATCCGGGAGCAGTTTATCAAGGAGCAGCCCTTTAAGGGTTATCGGGTGGCGGTATGTATTCACCTGGAGGCCAAAACGGCTTATTTGGCTGAGGTGCTGAAGGCCGGCGGGGCTGAGGTTTCCATTGCCGGTTCCAATCCTTTGTCTACCCAGGATGATGTGGCCGCTGCCCTGGCTGATGCGGGAATAAATGTATATTCCTGGTATAACGCCACCGCTCAGGAATATAAGGAACACCTGCTGCATTTAATCGACGATCAACCGGACATTGTCATTGATGACGGCGGTGATGTTGTACAATTGCTGCATACCGAAAGAACGGAGGTAGCAGCCAAAGTTCTGGGCGGCTGCGAAGAAACCACCACCGGGGTTTTGCGTTTGCGTTCGCTGGAAAAACAAGGCGCCCTCAAGTTTCCCATGATTGCAGTTAATGATGCCTATTGCAAGTATTTGTTTGATAACCGCTATGGTACCGGGGAGTCAGTGTGGTCCGGCATTATGCGCACCACCAATTTAATCACAGCCGGCAAAACAGTGGTGGTGGCGGGTTACGGTTGGTGCGGCAAAGGTATTGCCATGCGGGCCAAGGGTTTAGGAGCGAAGGTTATTGTAACAGAGGTTGACCCGGTTAAGGCTATCGAAGCTTATATGGACGGCTGCCATCCGATGCACAGTTTGGAAGCTGCTAAACTGGGGGATGTTTTCATAACTGCCACCGGATGTAAAGATGTCTTTACCGCCCGGCACTATCAGGTAATGAAAGACGGTGCCATTCTGTGCAATGCCGGTCATTTTGACGTAGAAATTAATATTCCTGACTTAGCTGCCATGTCTGCCGGCCGGCGCAAGGTGCGCAAGGATATTGAAGAGTTTAGCCTGAGCGACGGGCGAAAGATTTATTTACTGGCCGAAGGACGCCTGGTAAATCTGGCTGCCGGGGACGGCCACCCGGCGGAAATTATGGACATGTCCTTTGCGTTGCAGGCTTTAAGCGCCCGCTACCTGTTGGATAACGCCGGCGGTTTGCTCAATAAGGTATATGTAGTTCCCAAAGAAATTGATGATCGTGTAGCCAACTTGAAGCTGCAATCGCTGGGAGTTCATATCGACCGACTGACGCCTGAGCAGGCAGCATATATCAATGAGTGGAATCATGCCACCTGATGAGGAGTTTCAGATGCAACAAGCTATTGAAGCAGCCAAACAAAAGATAATCGAACTGGGGAAAAAAATGCTGCAGGCAGGATTGGTAGCGGGAACCTGGGGTAATATTTCAGCTCTGGTGCGGGAAGCCGGTTTGGTGGTGATAACGCCCAGCGGTATGGACTACACCTGCCTGCAGGCGACAGATATGGTGGTGCTGGATTTGCAAGGGCGGCCGGTTGAAGGGCAGCGGCGACCTTCCAGTGAGGCACCGCTGCACCTGGCCATTTATCAAGCCAGGCCGGACGTAGGGGGTATTGTGCATACGCACAGCGAAGTGGCAACCGCCTTTGCAGTGGTTCGGCAGCCTATCCCACCGGTGGTGGAAGATGCCGCTATGTTGGTGGGCGGAGCGGTGGAAGTTGCCCGGTATGCCCTGCCGGGTACGCCTGAACTGGCCAGGCAGGTGGTGGAAGCCCTGGCCCAGCGATCTGCTGTACTGATGGCAAATCACGGACTGGTTGGGGTAGGCCGCAGCGTGGAAGAAGCCTTTACGGTTTGCCAGGTAGTTGAAAAATGTGCTAAAATTTATGCTTGGGCCTGTACAATCGGGCAACCGGCGGTGTTACCGGAGCAGGACGTGTTAATGTTGAGCAGGTTATACCGTAGTGCCTACGGACAACCTGCAAAATAGAGATAACCCTGGCAGGGGGAGTGTAGGAGAGATGAATTTTGAATAAGTTATTAATCCGCGGGGCGACAATTTTAACTATGGAAGGCCCGGAGGCCATCATCAATGCGGGCGAAATTCTTATTGAAGACGGCTGGATTACCCATGTGGGTCTTCCGGGTTCGGCATCCGGGTCCTTTGATATGGACGAGGTCATTGAGGCTGACGGACAAGTAGCCATGCCGGGCTTTATTAACTGTCATACCCATGCGGCCATGACCTTGCTCCGAGGTTATGCTGACGACCTGCCCCTGATGAAATGGTTGTCGGAAAAAATATGGCCTTTTGAGGCTAAAATGACTGGTGAAGATATTTACTGGGGCAGTATGCTGGCTTGTTTAGAGATGATTAAATCAGGCACCACTTGTTTTGGCGATATGTATGACCACATGCACGAGGTGGCCAGGGCAGTAGAAAACAGCGGCATGCGGGCCATGCTGTCCCGGGGGATGATCGGTGTGCTGCCTACCGCAGACAAGGCTCTGGCTGATGCCGAAGAACTGGCCAGAAACTGGCACGGCAAAGCGGACGGTCGTATTACAGTGATGCTGGGTCCCCATGCTCCCTATACCTGTCCGCCGGATTATTTGGATAAGGTAATGAATTTGGCTGCAAAGCTTAAACTGGGGATTAACATTCATGTATCGGAAACACTGGCGGAAGTGGAGGAAATTAAAAAACGGTACGGCAAAACACCGGTACAGCATCTGGATAGTTTAGGATTATTTAAATTTCCTGTACTGGCTGCCCATTGTGTACATCTGGATGAGCAGGATATGGAAATTCTGGCTCAAAAAGCCATGGGTATTGCTTACAATCCCCAGAGCAATATGAAGTTGGCCAGTGGTATTGCTCCGGTGGCCAGGCTGCTGGAGCTGGGCGCCACAGTTGGTATCGGTACGGATGGCACAGCCAGCAATAATAACCTGGACATGCTGGAAGAACTGAGAACCGGCTCTTATCTGCAAAAGGTCAGCACCATGAACCCGGAAGTTCTGCCGGCTTACCGTGCTTTGCAAATGGCCACCATTGACGGGGCTCTCTGCATGGGTCTGGGGGATCGGGTCGGTTTAATCAAAGAAGGGATGCGGGCAGATATAATTTTGCTTGATGCCACCCAACCCCATATGTGTCCCCGTCATCACCTGGTAGCTAATATTGCCTATGCAGCCGGTGCTTCGGATGTTCGTACGGTGATTATTGACGGCAAAGTGGTGATGTTGGATCGGGTTGTTTTAACCATTGACGAAGAGCGGGTAATGTATGAAGTACGGGAACGGGCTGCCAGGTTGGCCGGTCAGTAAACTGCTGAGGTTTGCAACAAGAATTTGCCGGCATTCTGAACCGCCGGCTCATTTGCCTGCAGTCTGAAGTGAGAAATAACTATTCTCACTTCAGACTGCAGGCAAAGGTTGTAAAACAAAGTAGGTGGTTTTATGATCCCCTGTGGTCAACTTGCCGAAGTACCGGTCACAGCACTTGATGAGCGAGGGGATCATAAACCACCGATGATGTTTGTCGACACTCTGAAGTGAGAAATAGCTGTTCTCACTTTTTGTTTTTTGTTAGAGAACTTTATATCGGTGATAATAAAAATAACTTATATATTTTGGAGGTATTTTAATGGCAAAAGCGATTTTGCACCAGGGCAAACAAAAACGCATTATCAACGGGCATCCCTGGGTTTACCGGGGTGAAATTAAGGAAATAAAAGGGCCGTACGCACCGGGAGATATTGTGGATGTTTATGATTGCCGTGACAGATTTTTGGGTCGGGGCTATATTAACCCGGCCTCCCAGATAACCATTCGTATAATGACCAGACAACCGGCGGAAGAGATTGATGAAGATTTTTTTCGCCGCAGGATTCAGGCTGCCTGGCAATATCGTCAGCAAGTGGTGCGTGATACTAACGCTTGCCGGGTAATTTTTGGTGAGGCGGATTTTCTGCCTGCTTTAATTGTTGATAAGTTTGCTGATTACCTGGTAGTACAAACCCTGGCTTTGGGTATCGACGTCCATAAAGCAACTATTTTTAAAGTACTGCAGGAAGTCATGCAGCCGGCGGGCATCTATGAAAGAAATGATGTGGCGGTTCGTAAACTGGAAGGATTACCGTTAATTACAGGGTTTGTGGGACAGCCCTTTGATCCTAAGGTGGTAATTAAAGAAAACGGCATTAAGTTTGTGGTAGACCTGGCCGGGGGGCAAAAAACGGGTTATTTTTTGGACCAGCGGGAAAATCGCATGGCCTTGCAGGGACTGGTTAAAGGGGGTCGGGTGCTTGATTGCTTCTGTCATACCGGTACCTTTGCCATGTATGCCGCCAAGTACGGTGCCCGTCAAGTGCTGGGTTTGGATATAGCCGCCCCGGCTTTGGAGGTGGCCCGTGCCAATGCACAATTAAACGGATACGGTGATTTATGTTCTTTTAAGGAAGGCAATAGTTTTGACGAATTAAGGGCTATGGAAAAGGCCGGTGATAAGTTTGATGTGGTGATTCTCGACCCGCCGGCTTTTACCAAATCAAGCCAGGCAGTGGCGGGGGCCGTTCGCGGCTATAAAGAAATTAACCTCCGGGGCATGAAACTGCTGCCACCGGGAGGTTACTTAATTACCTGTTCCTGTTCTTATCATATGAAAGAGGACTTATTCCTGCAAGTAATTCAGGAGGCCGCCCGGGATGCCGGCCGTCAATTAAGATTAGTAGAATTGCGCCGCCAGGCTAAAGATCATCCCATGCTGCTGGCCTATCCGGAAAGCCATTATTTAAAGTGCTTGGTGTTGCAGGTATGGTAGTTGCTACTTGGACAGGTCGGTCCGCGCAATGGTATGGGTATCCAGGGCTTCAAAGCCGAAACAGCGGTATATGTAGCGCAGCAGCTTATCGGCAATCTGGCGGGGTGTTTCCAGGCTTTTTGCTTCCAGAGGATTAAATCCATAGGGAAGGATAATGTCCTGGTAGCTGCACCGGGGATTAGGGGTATTGGTGTAAAAATGGATAAATTTTGGGTCGTACAAGCCTTTATCAGCGATGTTTTCCAGCGCTACCTTGGGGACAAATAAACCCATATAACCGGTAAAACGATATACTTCCCGAGCCAATTTAACGGTACGCAGCAGAGCCACCTGCACAGCACGGTAATCCAGAAAATCAAGCACCAGGGGTTGGCCGTTTGGTCGTTCTATTTTTTTACTATCTGTTGCGATGGTGCAAAAATAACAAACTACACCCGAACGAAGAATTTCCAGCCTTTGGTTTTCTCCGTCAAAGGCGAAGCCCTCCGGTTCAAAACGAATTGTGTTGGGCAAAGTGCCCTGCCAAATGTTGCGGGCCATCTTTTTCAGGCGGGAGATGCGTTCCGGCACAAAAAAGGGATCAATTAATTTTAAATTTAAAGGCACCGGGCAGCACATGACCTTAAACATTACCTTCCCCTGGTCACTCTTTTGCAGTTTGCGATTAATAAAGGCTTTAACTTCTGTCTTATTAAGCCTGCTTTTTCAAACAGCCGGTCTAAAATATGCCGGTCTGTTTCCGGCACCGGGTCGGAGCCTTCCATGTTGCGGCGGTAAATCCGGCCATCATTTGTTATGTGGGGCGGGTAGGTGCTTTCAGGTATCTTGATTACCAAAATGCCCCGTTTATTATCTTCTTTTTTAAGAATCAATTTAGACGCAAAAAGAGGTACCGGAGTAATATTTCCCTGACAAATGTTACGAAAACGATCCTTGGGGTCGTTAAAAATTTCAATGCCCGGGAAAGAAGTAGGTACATTGCGTGGATTTCGAGCATCCGCACCGATAATAAGCCATCCCCCAAAGGTGTTGGCAAAACTGGCGACAATTTTGGCCAGATGCCTGGGGAAATCTTCTTTGTACTCTACATACAGACCTTCCGGGATATCCTCCTCAATTAATTTATCAAGATCTGCTTCTTCCAGTTGCTCCAGAGGTTTGCCAAAGGGATTGATCATAGCGGCCTCCACACATTTTTTAATTATTTTACCATATTTTTCAGCATGGTGTGTGATGCCGCATCAGGTCACAATTTTATTAATAAATTTTTAGCCCCGGCGCCCACCATACTGAAAAAACCTGTGTGTTTGGTCAATATTTCTTCCAGAGCGTTTAGTACCCGGTCTATTTGTTCCCGGGTTACCATGAGCGGTGGCTGCAAGCGGATAACATTGGGATTGTTTAAAGTGTAAGCTGTGATAATGCGGTGTTTATTTAAAAGCTCGCCGGCTACCAAGCTGCCTAAATATTCCTGGGCCAGTTTTTGCACTACATTCAGGGTAAACTTGAAGGAGAACGTTTTATGGCCGGCCGGTTGCCGGAATTCCAAACCGATCATCAAACCGCGTCCCCGCACATCTTTTAACATAGGATACTTCTCTTTCAGTTTATTTAACTGCGCCAGTAAATAGCTGCCGTTTTCCCTGGCCTGTCGGCAAAGGTCCTGCTCCATAATTATCTCAATGGTTTTTAGGGCAACAGCACAGGCAAGCGTGTTGCCGCCAAAGGTGGAGGTGTGCAGCAGGGCTTTATCCATGGTGCCATAGGCCTGGCGCCACAGCTCATCGCTGGTGATGTATGCACCTATAGGCATAATGCCACCGCCCAGTGACTTGGCTATACAGATAATGTCAGGTACCAGCTCGTATGCTTCGCAGGCAAAAAATGTCCCGGTACGGCCGAAGCCGGTCTGTACCTCATCGGCGATCAGCAGGGTACCGTACCGGGCACAAAGTTTTTTTGCCTTTGCCAAGTAGCCGGCGGGCGGTTCTATGATGCCGCCTTCACCTTGAATTGGCTCCACAATAAAGGCTGCTGCCTCCCGGTCTGCCAACTGCTGCTGTAAGGCAGATAAATCGCCATAGGGAACTTCTACGCATTGGTTGAGCAGCGGCTTGAAGGGGTGCCGGTATTTGTGGCGTCCGGTCACCGAAAGAGCACCCAAAGTTTTGCCATGAAAGGAGTTGCTGCAGTATATAAATTTTTGACGCCCGGTGGCGATTCTGGCCAACTTAAGGGCTCCTTCCACCGCCTCTGCTCCGCTGTTGCAGAAAAAACTCCGCTGCAGGTTGCCAGGTGCCAGGGCTGCCAGGTTATGGGCCAGGGCGGCAGCCAGAGCGTTCAAGGAGGCTTGCAGTAAATTGGGCCGGGACTGCACCTTGTGCAGGACTGCTAAAAGATCCGGATGGTTGTGTCCTAGGTTGAGAGCGCCATAGGCCCCTAAAAAGTCCAGATATTGGTTGCCCTGATCGTCGTAAACCAGCACACCGTTGGCTGTTACAAACTGTCGATCAAAATTAATTAAACTGAGCAGCGTAACCAAACTGGCATTCAGATAGCGATTGTGCAGATCTTTTACCTGGCTTTGCGGTAACGCAAGGGCCTGTTCAAGGTGAATAAAGCCGCTGCAGCCGCAGGAACAATGCTGATGGGACAAGTGTCAACACCTCCGTGATTTTCTTTTACCTATAAAATATGTGGACCGGCCGGACAAATGACAATTTAATACAAGCTGTGATGGGGCTATAAAATCTTTAAACTTGACAGGGAAGACCGTGTTCAGTAAAATAAATATATCTGTAAAGTGAAAGTCCTTTATACCTGGTGCAAGGGGGACTGCGCTTTGAAAGAGTTTCACAAGATAAACCTTCTCTATGATTTTTATGGCAGCTTGCTCACCGAGCGACAGCAGAATTTTATTCAGTTGTATTACGGGGAAGATTTATCTTTGGGGGAAATTGCCGAACAGTTTGAGGTAACCCGCCAGGCTGTCCATGATACCATTAAGCGAGCGGAACAAATCCTGCAAAACTATGAAGAAAAGCTGGGCCTGGTTGGTAAATTCAGCCAGGAGTATAAATCAATAGAAAAAGCATTAAATTGCTTAACAGGTTATCAGGCCGGGCAAAAACCGGAGGGGCTGGCCGAATCTATACAAATACTGCAATCGATCCTGCAAAACAGGCAGGAGTTCTAATCAGCGAATCCTTTAACAGACCGGAGAAAGGAGGCGTCTGACATGTTTAAAGGATTGGGCGAACGCCTGGATGAAATTTTTAAATCTCTCAAGGGTAAAGGACGCCTTACAGAAGAAGATGTTAATCAGGCAATGCGGGAAGTAAAGATGGCCCTGCTGGAAGCTGATGTTAACTTTAAGGTGGTTAAAGAATTTGTTGCCCAAGTTAAAGAAAGGGCGGTTGGTCAGGATGTTCTGGCAAGTCTCAGTCCTGCCCAACAAGTTATAAAAATTGTTAAAGATGAGTTGACAGAGTTGTTAGGCGGTACCCAGGCCAAAATTAATATGGCCGCCAAACCGCCCACCATCATCATGCTGGTAGGTTTGCAGGGGGCAGGAAAAACTACTACCGCCGGTAAACTGGCCAAGCTGTTAAGCAAGCAGGGACGCCGGCCTTTGCTGGTGGCAGCGGATATTTATCGGCCGGCAGCAATTAAACAATTGCAAGTGCTGGGTGAACAACTGCAAATACCGGTTTTTAGCCTGGGTCAGGAAAATCCCGTTAAAATTGCTCAGGCAGCGGTGGATCAAGCCGGCAGTACCGGTAAGGATGTTGTGATTATTGATACAGCCGGTCGTTTGCACATTAATGAAGAGTTAATGGGCGAACTGGCAGAGATAAAAACTGCTGTTAAACCGCATGAGATCTTGCTGGTGGTGGATGCCATGACCGGTCAGGAAGCGGTTAACGTGGCGGATACCTTTAACCGGAAGCTGGGTCTGGACGGTATTATCATGACCAAACTGGACGGTGACGCCAGGGGCGGTGCTGCTCTGTCGGTGCGCAAGGTAACCGGAACGCCCATTAAATTTGCCGGCATGGGCGAGAAATTAGATGCTTTGGAACCCTTCCACCCGGACAGAATGGCCGATCGCATTTTGGGCATGGGGGATGTATTAACCCTGATTGAAAAGGCCCAGGCCAATTTTGATGCCGAGCAGGCGGCCAAGTTGAATAAAAAAATACGCCAGGCTGATTTTAACCTGGAAGATTTTTTGGAGCAGTTGCAACAGGTTAAAAAATTAGGCCCCCTGGAACAAATTCTCGGTATGATTCCAGGCATGAACAAGTTGACCAAGCAGCTGAAAGACCAGCAACTGGACGGCAAAGAATTGGCCCAGGTGGAGGCAATTATTTATTCCATGACTCCGTGGGAACGCCAGCATCCGGAAAAAATTGACGGCAGCCGTAAAAAACGCATTGCCCGGGGCAGCGGCACCCGGGTGCAGGATGTCAATCAGCTGTTGAAACAGTTTGAACAAACCCGCAAAATGATGAAACAACTGTCTAATATGACCAAGGGAGGCAAGAAGAGCAAAATTAAATTGCCTTTCTTTCAATAAAATTTGTTGTTAAACCTGTCTAAGGAGGTGATATGCAAAATGGCTGTAAAAATTCGCCTAAGACGTATGGGGGCTAAGAAAAACCCCTTTTACCGTATAGTGGTAGCCGATTCCCGTTCCCCGCGTGACGGCCGTTTCATTGAGGAAATTGGGTACTATGACCCCGTCAAACAACCGGCTGAGGTAAAAATTGACGAGGCCAAAGCCCAGGACTGGCTGAAGAAAGGTGCTCAGCTTTCTGATACTGCCAAGTCCCTGTTTGTCAAAGCAGGTATTATCCCGGGCCGGGCCAAAACCAAAGAGGCCTAAGGTGTACAGGGGAGGTCCAGAACTGTGAAAGAACTGGTAGAAATTCTGGCCAAAGCCCTGGTAGACCAACCGGACAAAGTGGCAGTAACCATGGTGGAAAAAGAAAGATCCGTGGTTATTGAGTTGAGAGTGGCTCCCGAGGATATGGGAAAAGTGATTGGCAAACAAGGGCGTATTGCCCGGGCCATCCGTTCGGTGGTTAAGGCTGCGGCAACCAAGCAGCGTAAGAAAGTAGTCGTAGAAATTGTCTGAAACGGCATTTTTATATGCCGGACTGCAGAGGGGGCGTCAAGCCTCCTTTGCTATCATATTAGGGGGTTGGTTGTTTGCTGACCGTTACACGCCCTGTTTTGATAAAGATTCGAGTGACGGACAACTACAAAAAAAGCCTGGCTTTAGAACTCAGGCACAGGGTGGCTGGGTTAGAGTCAGAACTGCAGCATATAGAGCACCAAATTCGCAAACTGCAGGAAATAAGTAAGAAAAATCCCGGTGCAGCAGAGGCTGCCCTGGCGCAATGGGAACAGGAAAAACAAAGCCGCCTGGATACTAAGCTGAAACTGCTGGATAAAATAAAAGAAGTGGGCAAGTTGGTCAACGGTTCAGAAGTGCTGCAGGGTAAGGTGGAAAGTTTTGTACAGGTGCAAGTGGGAGATGATTGGCACCGTTTAATGCAAGCCGAAATTATTCTGGAAGACGGCAGAGTGGTAGAAATCAGAGGTTTGTAAGCCGGAGGAATAACTGTGACGGAACAATTCATTACGGTAGGGGAAATTGTTAACACGCAGGGCCACCGGGGAGAGGTAAGGGTGCTGCCCGCTACAGATTTTCCCGAACGCTTTGCTGTTAATAAAAAGCTTATACTTTTTTTAAATAATCAACGCAGTTGCTTAACCATAGAAAAAGTTTGGCAGCATAAGCAATTCATTATTCTCAAATTTGCCGAGATAACCGATATGACGGCAGCGGAGAAACTTAAAGGCGGCCTGTTGCAGGTTACCCCGGAAGAGCTGATGCCTTTGCCCGAGGATCGCTACTATATATTTCAAATTATCGGTTTAAAGGTAATTGATAAAGAAGTTGGAGAACTGGGCCAGGTTGTTCAAGTCTTACAGACCGGTGCCAACGATGTATATGTAGTCAAGCCGCCTCAGGGCAAAGAAATATTAATTCCGGCCATCAAGTCTGTCGTTAAGAAAATTGATGTGTCCGGCGGCCGGATGGAAGTGGAACTTCCTGAAGGATTAATCTGACAAAGGTGAAAACATGAAGATAGATATTTTAACGCTTTTTCCGGAAATGTTTGCGAGTCCCTTCAGCCACAGCATTTTAAAGCGGGCCCAGGAAAAAAAGCTGCTGCAAATTAATGCCATTAACATTCGTGATTTTTCCCGCAACAAACATCACACCGTGGACGATACCCCTTATGGCGGAGGGGCAGGTATGGTCATGGGGCCGGAATCTCTTTTTGAATGTTTTGATTACCTGGAAAAAAAGTATGGCGGTAAGCCCGGACGGGTTATTATGATGTGTCCCCAGGGAGAGCCTTTCAACCAGCAATATGCGAGAGAATTGGCCCGCGAGGAACACCTGGTAATTGTCTGCGGGCATTACGAAGGTATTGATGAAAGGGTACGGGAAGCCTTGGTTACCGATGAGATATCTATCGGCGATTATGTTTTGACCGGCGGGGAGCTGCCGGCTATGGTGGTGGTGGATGCCGTGGCCAGGATGATACCCGGTGTTTTGGGTGAAGCGGCCAGTGCAGAGGATGATTCCTTTTATCATGGCTTGTTAGAGTATCCGCATTACACCAAGCCTAGATCATACCGGGGTTATGAGGTGCCGGAAGTTCTGTTGTCCGGTCACCATGAAAACATCCGCCGGTGGCGCCGCCGACAGTCTCTTTTGCGGACGCTGGAACGCCGGCCGGAGCTGCTGACAAGAGCAACTTTAACCAATGAGGATAAAAAAATATTGGCAGATTTATTACATTTGCTGCAGTCACTTAATTTATCTTAACATTAACAAATTCTTGCTCCTTTTTAAGGTCTATGATATAATTTTTTATGTGTGTATTACGGGTGTTCCGCTGCCTTGGGGAAAAGGTACGAACGCCTAGGCGAGGAAGGGGGTACAGCAAATGAACCTCGTTCAGTCTTTGGAACAAGAACACATTAAGAAGGATATCCCTTCTTTCAGACCCGGCGACACAGTAAAAGTTAATTATAAGGTTATTGAAGGCAACCGTGAACGTATTCAGGCCTTTGAAGGTATTGTCATCCGTCGCCGCGGAGGCGGTCTGAGTGAAACCTTTACCGTGCGTCGTGTTTCTTATGGCGTTGGTGTAGAGAGAACTTTTCCTTTACACTCTCCCAAGATCGACAGCATCGAAGTGGTACGCCGCGGTAAAGTGCGGAGGGCCAGACTTTACTACCTGCGCGCTCTGCGTGGTAAGAAAGCCCGCATTAAAGAACTTACCGCTCACTAAACCGAAGGGGACTGGCCAACAGTCCCTTTTTGGCTTTTGGGGAGGAATAAACCATGGAGCAGTTGGATTCTCAGCAGGAAGTACAAGGGGCGAGCCAGCCAAAAAAGTCGGCCCTGCGGGAAATGCTGGAATCAATTGTGATAGCGGTATTGCTGGCCGCTGTTATTAGGCTTTTTATTCTGGAACCCTTTTATATTCCTTCGGGTTCCATGGAGCCAACATTGTTGATTGGAGACAGAATTATCGTCAGTAAAATTACTTACCACCTGAGAGAGCCCCAACCCGGAGATATTGTGGTATTTAAATTCCCGTTGGATCCCAGCCGCAATTTTGTTAAGCGGCTGATTGCCAGGGGAGGCGATACGGTTGAAATAAAAGACAGTGTCCTGTACATTAACGGCAAACCTGTGCCGGAGCCTTATTTGCCCAAGGACCTGACTTTTCAAGATTTTGGACCGCAAACTGTACCTCCCGGCCACTACTTTATGATGGGCGATAACAGAAACAACAGCGATGACAGCAGGGTTTGGGGTTTTTTGGCAAGAGATTTAATTGTGGGGAAGGCGGAAGTGATTTACTGGCCCCTGAACCGCATCAGTCTGGTAAAATAATTGCTCAGACAGCTTTCGAAGAGACCTTTTACGGGTAAACTCTTACGGAAGCTTTTTTTACCATTGGAGGTATTGCCGTGAGTTCACAAATACAATGGTTTCCCGGACATATGGCCAGGGCCAGGCGCCAGGTGCAGGAGGCACTTAAATTAGTTGATGTGGCCATTGAGTTGTTGGACGCCCGCATTCCGGTAAGCAGTGGTAACCCGCTGATAAACCAGATTCTGGGGCAAAAACCCAGGCTGGTGGTACTAAATAAAAGTGACCTGGCTGATCCGGCCTTAACCAAGTTGTGGTTAAAGGCTTTGGAACGCCCCGGGGTGAAGGTTATAGCTTTGGATACCTTGAAAGGTGAGGGTTTGAAGGAAGTTCCCCGGGCGGCTGCCGCCCTGGTGGCAGAGCAAATGGCTAAACTGGCGGCCAGGGGAAGGCGACCCAGAGCCATCCGTTGTTTAGTGCTGGGCATACCAAATGTTGGCAAGTCTTCTTTTATTAACCGCTTAGTGGGCAGAAAGGCTGCCAAAACCGGTGACTTACCGGGGGTTACTAAAGGACAGCAGTGGATCAGGGTTCAGGGATCGCTGGAATTGTTAGATACACCGGGTATTTTATGGCCAAAATTTGAAGATCCCCAGGTAGGGTACAAGTTAGCTATAACAGGTGCCATTAAAGAGCAGGTCTTTGATATTTACGAAGTGGCAGTACGGTTGCTCGGCTGGCTGGCTAGTCATTACCCGGACAGGCTGAAAGAAAGATATAGGCTGTCTGAACTCCCTCAGAACATACCCGACCTGCTGGCCGCCATCGGTGCTCGCCGGGGCTTGCTGGTGGCCGGCGGGACGGTTGACGTACATAAGGCAGCCCAGCTGCTGCTAAAGGAATTCCGGGAAGGTTTGCTGGGCAGGTATACCCTTGATATGCCGCCGTTTGACCGATAAAAAACCTTCTTGGGGCAGGAAAGATGAACCTGCCAAAGAATAAATAACTAAGACTGTTGACAAAGGTTGTAAAACATATCAACCCACGATAACCTTTGGCGACACTCTGAAAGAATTAATTATTAGTAAGGGTTATGAGGTAAATTTATGGTCTCCATGGATATTGAACAAAAATTATGGGCAGAAGGTATTGAACTGGTGGCCTTTTGCGATGAGGCAGGCAGGGGGCCGCTGCTGGGCAGTGTTGTGGCAGCGGCGGTAATTTTGCCTGTCCGGCTGTGGATTGAAGGTGTCAATGATTCCAAAAAACTTACTGTAAAAAAAAGAGAAGCCTTGTATGATATTATTCAGCAGCATGCCCTGGCGGTCGGGATTGGGGAAGTGGATAACCGTCAGATTGATCAAATTAATATTCGGCAAGCCAGCCGGCTGGCCATGAAAAAAGCGGTAATGAATCTGCAAAATAAACAAGGTATGCCGGTAAGACCCGATTATTTACTAATTGACGGGATAGAAAGCATAGATTTGGATATTCCTCAACAGGGGGTTGTGCATGGTGATGCTATTTCGCACGGCATTGCTGCTGCTTCAATTTTAGCCAAAGTTTTTCGGGATCGCAAATGTTTGGAATGGCACAACCGGTTTCCGGCTTACGGCATTGCCAGTCATAAAGGTTATTGTACCAAAGCACATGTGGCTGCTTTAGCACAACATGGTCCCACCCCCCTGCACCGGCTGACGTTTTTAAAAAAACTAATGGCCAGGTTGGCGGCGGAACAACAAGTATTGTTTCAAAACCAGGATACAGAATAAGAATCAGACGGGTTGGTCTTTGGATCAACCCGTTTTAGCTTGTCAGGCAAAGGTTATAACATTTTTGCCAAGGCTCTCGATCCGGCCGTGCCCGGTGTGACGGATATCACTCTGTTAGTGTAAGACGCATCACACCAACGGAGCCAAAAGTAAGTTAAGTTAGAACCAGCAAGCCCGACAACATACGCTGTATGCAAATTGGTTTTGGTACATTTCGCTTAATAACTGTTCTGGTATGATACAATTTCAATTGCAAACAAATTATAAGTGTTCTATAATGGAACAAGACGTTATGACTTAAAACGATTTTCAGCTTGTCTGATCCAAAACCCCGGCTTTTTAGATTTTTGGCAAGGTAATTGCATTTTAACGTTTTGGATATGGTTTTGTCATTTTTTTAAGATAAAATTTGCTTGTCCAGAAAATTACGACAACGAGAAAGGAGATGGTGGTTTTGTCAGATTGGGCAGCTGTGGCACTTTTTATGGCGGTAGGTATTATTTTTGGAGCCGGCGGCTTGCTAACCAGTTATCTGATTCAACCTCGCAGCAAAAACAGGTATAAAGGAGAGACATACGAATGCGGTTTGCCAACCGAAGGGGCATCCTGGGTTCAGTTTAAAAACCAGTATTTTACCTATGCACTTATGTTTGTCATTTTTGATGTAGAAGTTATTTTTCTTTATCCCTGGGCAGTGAGTTTTACTAACCTGGGGTTGGCCGGTTTGATAAAAATGTTTATTTTTATCTTTATTCTGGTTTTGGGTCTCTGGTATGCCTGGAAAGAAGGTGCTTTGGAATGGAGATAAAAGAACAAGACAAACAAACCAATGCGGTCAGGGATGAAATGTACGAGGAAACCTTAGCAAGATTAAAAAAAATTGGGGCAGAGCCGGCTGTGGTGGGAGAGGTTGCCAGGTTGGTTTCTGTAGGGCCGCTGGAAAAGCTGCTTAATCTGGCACGGGCCAACTCACTCTGGCCCATGGGCTTTGGCCTGGCCTGTTGCGCAATTGAAGGATTAATGGCGGCCAACATGGCCCGCTTCGATTTAGCCCGGTTTGGTTATGAAGTAATGCGGGCGTCCCCGCGCCAGGCCGATGTGATGTTGGTTTGCGGTACAGTAACCAAAAAGGCGGCACCCTTTGTGGTGCGCTTGTACGAACAGATGGCGGAACCCAAGTATGTGATTGCTATGGGCAGTTGCGCCATTTCCGGCGGGCCCTTTGTGGATTCATATCATGTGGTGCCCGGCGTTGACCGGCTGATTCCGGTTGATGTTTACTTGCCTGGGTGTCCCCCCAGGCCTGACGCAGTGATTCATGCTTTTATGAAATTGAAGGAAAAAATTATTAATCCTGAGGTGGTGAATGGCTGATGAGCTGCCAACCGCAGGCTGCCATGATGCAGGAACTGACGGCTAAATATCCGGAACTGGAGGTTACGCAGCAAGGTTATCTGTTGGCGCCGTTGGGAATATTGGCTAAGTTAATGCGGGATCTGAAAGAAAACTACGGCTTTATTTTTCTTACCAATTTAACCGCTGCAGATTACCTGGAGTATTTTGAACTGGTATACGACTTAGCTGTTATTGGGAAGCCGGATATGCTTCACGTTAAATGCAAAATAGACCGGCAGCATCCTGTGGCGCCGTCTATGGTACCTATTTGGGGTGGTGCTGTTTGGCAGGAGCGAGAGGTATATGACTTGTTTGGTATTACCTTTCAAGGCCACCCTGACCTGAGAAGAATTTTACTGGAGGATAGCTGGCCGGGGCACCCGTTGCGGAAAGATTATTCCTATGAGGGCGGCAGAGAATAAAGGTGGGAGAGAGGTGACAGCTTTGACCCTGAAAACCGAAGAATTTTTGCTTAACCTGGGCCCGCAACACCCCAGTACCCACGGGGTATTCCGGATTCTTTTAACCCTGGATGGCGAAACGGTGGTAAAGGCCGTGCCGATACCGGGCTATTTGCACAGGGGCATTGAAAAACTGGCGGAATCCCGTACCTACACCCAGGTTATTCCTTATACAGACCGCCTGGATTACCTGGCTGGCATGCTGATGAATTGGGGCTATGTAATGGCTGTAGAAAAATTACTGGATGTCGAGGTGCCGGAGCGGGCCGAATATATCCGGGTTATTGTGGGAGAGTTAGCGAGAATTGCCAGTCACCTGGTGGCTACCGGTGCCTATGCGGCTGATATTGGCGGTTTGACAGGTTTTATTTATACCTTCCGGGATCGTGAGGAGATCATGGACTTGTTTGAAATGATCAGCGGTTCTCGCTTAACTCCCAGTTACATGAGAATCGGCGGGGTGGCTTACGATATTCCGGATGGTTTTATTGACAAATGCCGTCGTTTTCTTGATGAATTTCCCAGGGCAATCGAAGAATATAACGGCTTAATCACCGGAAATGAAATTTTTCAGGCGAGAACCAAAAATGTAGCCGTATTGCCGGCAGCCAAGGCTATAGATATGAGTTTGTCCGGACCGGTACTGCGGGCCTCGGGGGTTAACTTTGATCTTCGCAAAGTCAGACCGTACAGCGTCTACGATCGTTTTGAATTTTCTGTGCCGTTAGGCAGTCAAGGCGACTGTTTCGACCGGTATTATGTACGGATATTAGAGATGGAGCAGTCTGCCAAAATTATCCGGCAAGCCTTAGAACAATTACCTGACGGGCCCGTTAAAGGGAAGGTGCCCAAGCTGATTAAGCCGCCGGCAGGCGAAGCCTATGCAGAAATTGAAAGTTCCAAGGGTATTATGGGAACTTATGTCGTCAGTGACGGCAGCAGCCGACCCTATCGGGTGCATTTTCGCCGGCCGTCCTTTATCAACTTGGGTTACCTGGATGAAATGCTCAAAGGCTGGAAAATTGCCGATGTCATTGCCATCCTGGGCAGTATAGACATTGTTTTAGGTGAAGTAGACGCATAGAAAGTGGGGGAGTGAGGCAGCGTGGAAAACCTTTTTGTGCATACGGCCGGCTGGCTACGGGCCTTGCTGGCTGCCGCCGGCCTACCCGACCTGGCAACAGATTTTGTAATGATGTTTTTAAAATTGGGGGCCATTTTAGTATACATTCTTATCAGCGCCCTCTGGCTGGTATATATGGAAAGAAAGGTATCTGCATACATGCAGTGCCGGCTTGGCCCCAACCGGGTGGGACCGTTTGGTTTATTACAAACTACGGCAGATATTGGTAAGTTAATCAGTAAAGAAATAATTATTCCTCGTTTGGCTGATAAAAAGTTATTTTTGCTTGGACCTGTTTTGATTTTTATGCCGCCTCTGGCTGTATTTGCGGTGGCTCCCTTTGGCAAAGACATGGTAGCCATTGATATGAATATCGGTGTTTATTATTTTTTGGCTGTAGCGTCTCTGTCCACCGTAATTGTTTGGATGTCCGGCTGGGCTTCCAATAATAAGTATTCCCTGATCGGCGGCATGCGGGTAGTGGCTCAGATGGTAAGCTATGAGATGCCTTTAATTCTGTCTATTGTGGGGGTCATTATCCTTACCGGCACATTGAACATGAGCGAAATTATCAGGGCCCAGGAAAATGTGTGGTTTATTTTTTTACAACCATTGGGATTCATAATTTATTTAATAGCCGGTATTGCAGAAACCAACCGGGCGCCCTTTGATCTGGTGGAAGGGGAGTCGGAAATTATTTGCGGGCCCTTTACCGAGTACAGCGGCATGGGGTTTGCCATGTTCTTCCTGGCTGAATATGCCAACGTGGTGTTGGTATCTGTCATGGCCACCACGTTATTCTTAGGTGGTTGGCACGCTCCCTTTGGTCTTACCTTTATTCCCTCCTGGATTTGGTTCCTGCTCAAGGTATACCTGATGATTTTCCTGTTTATGTGGTTCCGCTGGACATACCCGCGTATTCGGGTTGATCAACTGATGGAGTTTGGTTGGAAGGTGTTGGTACCTCTCTCCATCGCTAACATTTTTATCACCGGTATAGGTAAATATCTGTACCAGGCCGTAAGGTGGTGAGCTTACCGTGGCAAAAGGGCTTATCAAAGGATTGGGCATTACCATAAAGCGTTTTTTTCAGCCTAAGGTGACAGTGCAGTACCCGGAAGAACGGCTGCCCTTGCCGGACCGTTTCTTTGGCCGGCCGGAGTTTTATTATGACAAATGTATTGCCTGCAACATGTGTGTCAATGCCTGCCCTAACCAGGTCATAAAATTGGTAACCGAAACCGTAGAAAAAAAGAAAGTGGTCATCGGGTATGACTTTGACTTGCAGTATTGTTTATTTTGCGGGTTCTGTCAGGAAGCCTGTCCCAAAGACGCGATTAAATTCACTAAAGATTTTGAGCTTACCTGTTATCGCCGCTCTGCTGCCAAGCTTGCATTTGTACAGCCGGACATGGCAGAGAGAAAGAAGGCAGAAATCAAACAAGCTGCCGCAAAGGCTGCTGCTGAGGCGGCCAAGGCATTAGCTGCGACAGCCCAAGCAGCCGACAAGGAGGGTAGTTAATCATGTCAACAAATATTTATGAATTGCTCGCCTTTGTCTTGCTCAGCGGCTTAATCTTGGGATCCGCCCTGCTGGTAGTTACTTTAAAGAACCTGGTGCACAGCGTTCTCTGGCTTATTGTTACCTTTGTGGGAGTTGCCGGAATTTTTCTTATGCTTAATGCGGATTTTGTGGCTGCTGTGCAAGTGCTGGTTTATGCCGGGGCGGTTTGCATTATGATTGTTTTTGGTGTCATGCTGGTACAGCGTACCGATATGGCCAACAGTAACCCGGTTAATTGGCGCTTTAAAATTGCTGCTCCCATGGCAGGCGGAATGTTTATGGTTGTCGCTCTGCTTACTGCGAAAGCCCGGTGGGCAGCCCCCGGCCAGGCAGTGCCGGCACAAACAGTACAAAACCTGGCTCCCATCTTACTGCATGATTTTGTTATTCCCTTTGAAGTAGCGGCTGTTTTGCTGACTGTAGCTTTGACGGGTGCTCTGGTGCTGGTAAAGGAGGTTAAATCACATGGCGACAGGTCTTAATCCTTCCTATTTTGTCGCCCTCAGTGCGGCACTGTTTTGTATTGGTATGTACGGCGCCATATCCCGCAAAAATGCAGTTGCGGTGCTGGTTTCTGTTGAACTGATGCTGACAGCGGTAAATATTAACCTGGTGGCTTTTAATAAGTTTTTAACACCTGAGGGTTTTATCGGACAAATATTTGCTATTTTTGTCATAACAGTGGCAGCAGCGGAAGTGGGGTTGGGCTTAGCCATTGTCATTGCCATTTACCGCCTGCGCAAGTCGGTTAACCTGGACGATTTTGACTGGATGAAGTGGTAGGAATGGAAGGTAGGTGTTAATGAATGGTTGAATTTGCATTAAATCATGCCTGGTTGGTACCGCTGTTACCCGCTCTGGCTTTTGTTATGATTGTTTTCCTAACCAGACCTTGGCCCAGGATTAGCTCAACATTGTCCATTGCTGCCATTTTTTCATCCTTTGTGCTGGCTTCTTTCATTGCTTATGGAGTATTTACCAATCCTCATTTTATTGAAAAACCGCTGGTTTACTCCTTGCGCTGGTTTGGTATGGAAGGGTTTACAGTACATGTAGGAGTTATGTTGGATCCTACATCCACCATGATGATCTTTATGGTGTCCCTGGTGGCCACCCTGATACAGATTTACTCCACCGGCTACATGGAAGGAGACCCGCAATACTCGGTATTCTTCTCATATCTTTCTTTGTTTGCCGCTTCGATGCTGGGATTGGTTATCTCCGGCAATTTATTGCAAATGTTTGTCATGTGGGAACTGGTGGGGCTTTGTTCCTTCCTCTTAATCGGCTTTTACACCTTTAAGGTTTCCGCCCGGGAAGCGGCCAAAAAGGCCTTTATTACTACCCGTATCGGCGACTTTGGTATGATGCTGGGATTGCTGTTTTTACAAATTGTGTTTGGTACCCTTGACTTAACTGAACTGGCGCAACGGGTACCTCACTTTGCACAGTATGGCATTTCCCTGGAATTACTAACTATTATTGCTGTCCTGTTGTTTATTGGTCCCATCGGCAAATCCGGCCAGTTTCCGCTACATGTTTGGTTACCTGATGCTATGGAAGGACCTACCCCGGTGTCTGCTCTGATTCACGCCGCCACCATGGTGGTTGCGGGTGTCTACCTGGTGGGCAGAACCTTGTTCTTGTTTACGGAAGTACCCGGCGCTATGGAAGTGGTAGCCTTTACCGGCGCATTTACAGCGTTGTTTGCAGCAACCATTGCTGTTACCCAGAGAGAGATTAAGCGTATTTTAGCCTATTCTACGGTTTCTCAACTGGGCTATATGATGCTGGCGCTGGGGGTGGGCAGTTTATCCGCCAGTATGTTCCACCTGTGGACTCACGCCTTTTTTAAAGCACTGATGTTCCTGGGGGCCGGTTCGGTACTGCACGCTCTGCATCACAAGGCAGATGTTTGGGAGATGGGCGGTTTGCTTAAAAAGATGCCCATAACAGGTTGGACCTTTGTAGTGGGCGGTCTTGCCATAGCAGGGATACCACCTTTCGCCGGCTTTTGGTCCAAGGATGAAATTTTGGCCGTCACCCTGGCTTATGCTCAGCACGGCCACCCTCTGGGTTATGTTTTGTTCTCTATGGCAACTTTAACGGCTTTTCTAACAGCCTTTTATATGTGGCGCATGATTTTCCTGGCTTTCTTCGGTAAGGAAAAACCAGAAAATCATCCGCATGAATCACCCTGGAACATGACTTTGCCTCTGATTGTGCTGGCTGTGTTAGCAGCTGCAGGGGGTCTGGTGGGAACACCTTGGGCCAACCTGTGGTCGCAATGGATCCACTACGGGCAAGCTCATCACGGTGAACCTGTCATTTGGTTGATGGTGCTTTCAGTGGTGCTGGCAGTGGCCGGCATTGGCCTGGCGTACCTGTTGTATTATAAGGATGAGGAGAAAAAGACAGCCCGCCAACTGGCTGTTCGTTTTGCCACCCTTTACCGGCTGTCTTACAACAAATATTACGTGGATGAACTCTACCTGTGGTTTACCCGCAGGGTGGTGGATGCCGGTGCCAATCTGCTGTACTGGTTTGACATCTATGTAGTGGACGGTATAGTCAACGGATTGGCCGGGATAACCAGGGGATCGGGACAGGGTCTGCGTTATTTGCAAACAGGCAAATTACAGACCTATGCATTGGTGTTTTTCCTGGCTGTTCTGGTAATTACTGTGGTGCTGGCCTTTGGCGACACCTCAGCGGCCGGTGTCATAGGAGGTGGAAAACAGTGAATATGCCAATATTAACGTTAACCCTGCTGGCTCCTGTGCTGGCTGCACTAATTATTGTGTTTATTCCCAAAGAAGAAGAAAAACTTTGCAAGTGGGTAGCAGCCTTTGGTACAGGCTTAGCCCTGCTGCTTAGCCTTTATGTTTATTTTGGTTATGACCGTACCGTGGGCGGCTTGCAGTGGGTGGATTTCGGCGGGCCGGTTCCCTGGATTAAGGATTTGGGCGTTTCCTACTATATGGCGGTGGACGGTTTAAGTTTACCCATGTTGCTGTTAACTAACCTGATCGGGTTTGCAGCGGTTTTTGCCTCCTGGAATGTCACTCACCGGGCTAAAGAGCTGATGATTTATCTGCTGATTTTGATTGCCGGGGTTATGGGTACCTTTATTGCCCAGGATTTATTTATTTTCCTGTTGTTCTACGAGGTAGTGGTAATTCCCATATATATTATGGTAATCATTTGGGGGAGCTCTAAACGGGTGACTAAAGAATACGCCGGCATGAAACTGACGATATATTTGTTGATAGGTTCGGCTTTCTTGCTGGTGGGGGTTATTGCTACTTTTGTTCACTCGGTTGCCATTACAGGTACACCTGACATGAGCTTTGAGGGGCTGGCCCGGGTGGCCTTGCCGGAGCAATTCCAGATTTATATGTTTGGTTTAATGCTGCTGGGCTTTGGTTCGCTGCTTTCGATGTGGCCCTTTCATTCCTGGTCGCCGGACGGCTATGCCGGGGCGCCCACTGCTGTGTCCATGATTCACGCCGGTGTGTTGAAAAAAATCGGTGGTTATGGCTTAATCCGGATAGCTATTTTCGTTTTACCGCTGGGGGCCAAATTCTGGGCACCTTGGATCGCCGTACTGGGTGTTATCGGTGTGGCTTATGCTGCGCTGGGCGCACTGGCGCAAAAGGATCTCAAATATGTTGTGGGTTATTCGTCGGTATCCCATATGGGCTATGTTTTACTGGGTGTAGCCTCCCTGGGAGTTGTCGGCGTAAACGGTGCGGTAGCCAACATGTTTGCCCACGGGGTAATGGCTGCATTATTCTTCTCTATGATCGGGTTTATTTATGAGAAAACCCATACGCGTTGGATTCCCGATCTGGGGGGGTTATCCCATCAGGCGCCCCGGTTATCAGTGGGCTTTATGATGGCTGCCATGGCCTCCCTGGGCCTGCCCGGTTTGATTAGTTTTATTCCTGAGTTTACAATTTTTGTTGAGTCTTTCCGGGTATTTGGTTGGCTGGCGGTTGTTGCCATTGCCGGTATCATAATCACTGCTTTGTATGTTTTAAGGGCGGGTGCCAATACCTTGTTTGGGCCGGCCCGGGAGGAATACAACCATATTAAAGACATCAGGGGGCCGGAGCTGGTACCGCTGGTGGTACTGGGCGGCGTTTTGGTGATTGGCGGCATTCTTCCCTCACTTTTGTTTGATATGGTGAATAGCGGGGTAACACCTATTTTAGCTCATATTCAAGAAGCCCTGCAGATAGGGGGGAAATAAATGAACCTTGATTTTTCCCTGCTGACAACCGAATTGGCCATGTTTATCCTTGGTTTAACCATCTTTGTGTTGGGCCTGCTGGTGCCTGCCGGTTCTCGCCGAGGCTTAGGAAGTTTTGCAGCGCTGGGCCTTGTGTTGGTGCTGGGTCTTACAGTGTTTAACCGGTCGCACCAGGGAGAACTGTTAAACGGTATGTACCTGGTGGATGGCTATGCGGTTTTCTTTAAAGTAATATTCTTAATAGCAGCTATTTTGGTTATTGTTGGTTCCCTTCGTTATGTAGACCAACAGGTGGGTAACCACTTTGAGTATTATTCCACAGTGGTTTTTGCCACCTTAGGCATGGCAGTTATGTCCTCCGCCGGTGATTTTATTACGCTCTATCTGGGTATGGAGTTAATGACTATCTCGTTTATTATCCTGGCGGCTTTTCGATTCAGTGACGGTAAATCCTTAGAATCAGGCATAAAATATTTGCTGCTGGCGGCCATGTCTTCGGCGGTTACACTTTACGGTTTGAGTCTGGTTTACGGAGCAACCGGTACAGTCATTATTGAACAGGTGGCCAGGGCGGTTATGGGAAAGGCAGCTTCGCCCCTCTTGGTTGCCGGGGTCACTATGCTGGTGGCCGGTCTTGGTTTTAAAATTGCGGCAGTGCCGTTTCATATGTGGTCACCGGACGTTTATGAAGGAGCACCCACACCCATAACCTCTTTTCTGGCTGTGGGATCCAAAGCAGCATCTTTTGCTGTAATACTCCGCTTGTTTATCGGCGGTTTAGCAGAACTACACGGACAATGGAGTGTGCCGGTGGCCGTTCTGGCTGCCTTAAGTATGCTGATCGGCAACCTGGCGGCTATCCCGCAAACCAATATCAAAAGAATGCTGGCTTATTCCAGTATAGCCCAGGCAGGTTATATTTTGGTTGGCTTGCTGGCTGCCAACCAAGCGGGTATTAAAGGGGTTATGTTTTATGCTTTCCTGTATGTATTTGCCACTGTGGGTGCCTTTACGGTAGTAGCGGCGGTAAATAATAAAATTAACAGTGACGAAATAGCAGACTATGCCGGCTTGGTGCAAAGGGCCCCCCTGGCAGCCACCGTGATGCTGGTTTGCCTGCTTTCTATGGCCGGAATACCGCCCCTGGCAGGTTTTGTGGGTAAATTTTATCTGTTTAAAACCATTGTCGAAGGCTATATGTGGCTGGTTTACCTGGGGTTAATTATGAGTATGGTTTCGGTATACTATTACTTGCGGGTGGTTCTGGTAATGTTCCGTGACGATCCGCAAGATCCGACACCTATTGAAATGGGTACCGCTGCCACCATAACCTTATTTATTACTTTGGCCACAACCGTTATCCTGGGCATCTACCCGGGGCCGCTGGCTGAGATGGCCAATTTAGCGGCGCAGTCTTTCTTCCTCCCATAGGGTAATACAATAACTCCCGCCTGCCTAAACAGGCGTCAGACTGTAGACAAAGGTGTAAAAAAAGTGAGGTGGTTTTATGATCCCCTGTCGGCGACTTGTCGAAGCACCGGTCACAGCACTTGATGAGCGAAAGGAGCCATTGTGGTGGCGCCCACAGGACGTGGGCGCCAGCCGAACCGGGCCAGGACGGCCCGTTTGAGGCGACCTCAAGGGCGACCGGAGCGAATCATAGTGCTGTCGGTGCGTAGACCGGAGCCAAAGGGGATCATAAACCACCGATAATGTTTGTCGACACTCTGCCGCCTGCCTAAGCAGGCGTAATTTTTTATGTAAAAGCTCATTTTGATAAAGGAAAAGTCTTACAAACCCAGAAAGAATGTAGCAGGATTCTGATCGGGGAGGGTGGTCCCATGAAAATAAGCAAAAAAGATGTGGGAAAAAGGGGAGAGGATGAGGCTTATCAAATGCTGTGCGGCCTGGGATGGCAAATACTAAACCGAAATTACCGCTGCCGCCTGGGTGAGCTGGATATTGTAGCCAGGGATACCACCGGTGCGCTGGTATTTGTGGAAGTTCGCTCCCGCACCGGTGTTAGCCACGGCATGCCGGAAGAAAGTGTGGATTACAGAAAACAAAACAAGCTCAGAAGGCTGGCACGGCAATATTTGCTGGCTCACCCGCAGCTGCCGGATAAGCCGTGCCGTTTTGATGTAGTGGCGGTTTATTTTAATGATAACAACAAAAAAATAACCCACATTACCAATGCTTTTTAATTAACTGATTAGCTGCCCTGCGCATAGCGGCAGAACTTTTTGCATGCCGGTTTGAAATAAGGAGAAATACAATCCTCCGGATAACCCGGTAAGCTTTCATAGCAAGCCGGTATATTTTGGGGACGTGAATAACGGCAGGCCACACAGGCCGGCGTGCAGCCGTAACGCAAGCAGGCAGTACCGCGAACGCCAAAACTAAACTCCTCGTAACAACCGGGGGGACTATCATATTGGTGCAAGTTAAGATTAGGTCCGCCGCCCATAACAGGCCCTCCTTTGTAATTTATTTGCCTGGCTTTTTAAATTGCATGGTTCCCAGAACGAATAGGGCAATGCCAAAGAGCCCAAATTCAACCTTTTGATCCACAAAAAAGCTGATGATAATCAGCAGTATGCCGGCGGTTCGCAAGGATTTGGCAAAGCTGGGACGTTCCCGTTGCATATTGCATCACCTCTGGTATAAATTTAACTTAGCCGAACAGACAGTTTTTACTGCTTATGCCACAATAATCTGTTATCCTGGATAAAGGTTTTGGCACGTCCTTGTTCATATAAATAGCTAAGATAAGCCATTACGGCAGTACGGTACAAGAAAAACAAACCGGGGTTGGCAGCGTTTATCCCCAGCTGGGAGCATAATTGCGCAACTAATTCTTCCGCTTCCCATGGTACGGTCAACCGGCCGTCTATTTGTTCCAGCAGTTCGATAACTTTGCTGCGGTTGCAGGCCAGATCAGAAGCAATATCACGGGATGGTGCGCCATGAGACGGGACATACCAGTCGCAGGCAAAAGATTCTAATTTTTCCAGGCTGGCCAAATATGATTGAATGTCCACATTGTAAGGAATGCCATGTTTATCCAGTAAACTGCTGCTGATGTATGCATCGCCGCAAAATAACACACCATCATACAGAACGCCTATTTGATCCAGGCTGTGTCCGGGCAGAGACACTATTTCTAAAGGCAGTCCGCAGAGGTGAACCGGGCCGGCCGACAATTGCTTGGCCACGGAGCTTGGTTTAGCCTGCAGAAATTTATTACGCAATTCCTTCCAGGGAAAAGCGCCGCCGTTAAGCATAGCAGGCTCAAGAATTGTATTTTCAATAAAGGGGGTTTCCAGAGCGGAAGCACAGATCAATGCGCCGGTGCGTCCGGAGATAAACGGGTTACCCCCGATATGATCGGCATGGGAATGGGTATTTATTATATATTTGACGTGAAAGCCGGCTGCTTCCACCTCCCGCAGCAGTTTTCTGGCTATTGACTCGTCAATACCGGTATCAATAAGGACAGCTTCCCGGTCATCATTCGTAATAACGCCCACATTAGTGGGTGCTTTATATATGTGAACAGATTCTTTGATTTTTTCCAGCGCCAAAACAGCCCCTCCTGACCTGGTAAAATATTTAACCTTTCTTAGTTTAATACGCTGCCTTCTAAACAAAGCAATTGACAGTTTTCCAATACCGGCAGCACTAAGCAAAGAAATAAGGGCCGGTTTTTCCTTGCAAACCGGCAACCAGGTCCTTCAACACCTGACCGGCTGATTCATGAAAAACCAGTTCCGCATAATCATCCCAAGGCGTAGCTTCCCGGTTGACAATTACCACTTGCCTTGCCAGGGCAGGCAGATTTGCCACCGGCTGAACCTGCATGCTGCTGCCGATAATCAACAACAACTGGCAACCGGACAGTACTTTTTCAGCCGTAAAATAGTCCGGCGGCATGGGATCACCGAAAAGCACAACCTGGGGCCGCAGCAGATTGCCGCATTGGGTACAGAAAAAGCTTTGATATAGTTGTTTCAGCTCATATATTTGGCCGCATCCCAGGCAATGACAGTTCCTTAAATGTCCATGCACTTCCCAGACCCTTTGAGAACCGGCTGCCTGGTGCAATCCGTCAATATTTTGCGTGATTACCCCCAACAGCCAGCCGGCTTTTTCCAGCTGGGCCAGGGCTTTATGGCCGACATTGGGAGCGGCTTTGAGACAAGTTTGCCACCATGGTAAATGAAAACGATAAAAAGTTGCAGGATCCCTTTTTAATGCTTGTACACTGGCAATCTCGGCGGGGTCAAAGCGTACCCACAGGCCGCCATTTCTGCTGCGAAAATCCGGAATGCCGCTTTCGGTGCTAATGCCGGCACCGGTTAAGGCCAACACTTTGCCTGCCTGATGTATTAAACTGATTAAACGATGGATTTTTACCCGGTAATCCAGTTGCAACTTCCTTTCTTTAGTAAACTTTTAAATATTTTCCCTTATTCTTACAATTTTATCAAACATCCCCCTCTGCAGGAACTATGCAAATGAAGGAAAATTCCTGGTGGCTGTCATTAATAAACTGGTGCTCTGAACCGGCGGGAACGTAAGCCACAGAACCGGGTTCCACACAGTATTTTTGGCCATTAAGGAATAAAGTGCCCTGACCGCTGATTATATAATTAATGTGTGGCCAGGGGTGTGAGTGGCGAGGCGTATGTCCACCGGGGGCCAGGTAAAACTGACGCATAACCCAGCCATCCCATCCCTGGGCAGGACCGATTAAGGTTTGCTTACAGGCTCCGGCTACACCCGGAGCATTAAGGTCAACTTTTTTAATATTTTTGATATTATTAACAAACATGGTTTACCTCCCCTGAAAAAGTTAAGCTTTTACTACTATTTGACAAATAATGTTCTTTTCCTTTGAAAACAACGAAAATTCATACATCAAAGAAACCCGCCTTTTTATCCGTTTGGCGGGTTTTTTGCTGCAGAGCCTGAACAATCAGCGGGGCAGTTATGCAATTAAAACGATCCCAATGAGTTTATCATAATTTTTTTGGTTGGCTCATCCCAGTTAACTTCATAGCCAAATGCTTCGGCAATCCAACGTGCCGGCAGGTAAGTGCGACCTGTTGTAAAATAGGTGCTACATCCAGGTCGACAACCAGGTTATTATGTATGGCCTGGTTAATGCCCAGTTGCATCTGAAGCACGTTATCGTTTAGTTTTAATGTTACTGTTTCCATTACAGGGTCCCAATTAATATCCTGCTCCTTAACACCGCAGGCATAGGCCAGGTAACGAACAGGTACATAGATGCGATTGTTTTGAATAAAGGGAGCTGCATCCATTACAAGCCGGTTGCCGTTAACTGCATAATAATTAAGGTTAAGGAAAAAAACTGCCTGGCTGGTTGGAGCGGCATAGGCGGTAGCCAGATTCATAAGCAAGCAGCCGACCAAAAGAATAACCGATAGTTTCTTCATTTTTGCCTCCCGGGAGTTGTTATTAATTTAGGTACCTATTAAAAGTAGACGACGCGAGGATTTGCTAAGTTCGCCAGATGGGTTTTTATTAAAAATATATTTTATACCTGTTAATAAAATAAAAGGAAAAGACAGAATTTTGTTGAAATTAAACAAAGTAACCTTAGTAGCCGGGTAAGGCTTACCAGCATTTAAGTATCGGGGGCAATATTGTGCTGTCTATTGTTGATAGCGTGGCATTATTGGGGTTAGAAGGGCAAAAAGTCAGGGTCGAGGTAGATGTATCGAACGGGTTACCTGCGCTGGATATTATCGGATTACCCGACGCTGCAGTGAGAGAAGCTAAAGACCGTGTCCGCACAGCTATTAAAAACTCGGGGTTGTTTTTTCCGGTGCAAAGAATTACGGTAAACCTGGCGCCGGCGGATTTGCGCAAGGAAGGTCCGTTTTTCGACTTGCCGATAGCAGTAGGCATCCTGGCTGCCACCGGTCAGATCAATCCTGCTTTGTACGGTGATATGCTGTTTCTTGGCGAGTTGTCCCTGGACGGATCCATTCGTGAAGTAAATGGGGTTCTGCCGTTGGTTTTAGCGGCGCGGCAAATCGGATTTAAAAAAGTAGTAGTCCCTCTGGGAAATGCTGCAGAAGCTGCTCTGGTACAGGATGTTATGGTGTTCGGTCTGACAAGTCTTGGCCAGCTGTCTGCTGCTTTGCGAGGCGAACTTCCATTAGAACATTATCAACCGGAAAAGATAACGGCTGAATGGTCAGCCGTAGAAAAAACATTGGATTTTGCAGACATCCGCGGACAGGTGGCGGCCAAGCGGGCTATGGAAGTGGCAGCGGCAGGGGGGCATAATGTATTGATGCTGGGCAGTCCCGGCTGCGGCAAAACCATGCTGGCCAGACGTTTACCTTCCATTTTACCTGATCTAACCTTTGACGAAGCCATCGAGGTTACAAAAATTTACAGTCTGGCCGGTCAGCTGTCATCTCAACAGCCATTAATGACCAAACGTCCTTTTCGAGCGCCCCACCATACATCCTCTACAGCCAGTCTGGTGGGCGGCGGCAGGGTTCCCAAGCCAGGAGAAATCAGCCTGGCGCATCTGGGTATTTTGTTTATGGATGAGCTGCCGGAATTTCACAAAGACACCCTGGAAGCTTTACGGCAGCCGTTGGAAGACGGGTGTGTCAGTGTTTCACGTGTGGCAGCCAGTTTTATTTTTCCGGCCCGCATTATGCTGGTGGGTGCGGCAAATCCTTGTCCCTGCGGTTTCTTGCTTGATCAAGAAAAACAATGCAGCTGTACGCCTTATCAAGTACAAAAATACATAAACCGTATTTCGGGCCCGCTGTTAGACCGCATAGATATTCATATAGAAGTTCCTAAAATTTCCTTTACAGAACTAAGCGAACCGTCAGCAGGGGAAACTTCACAGGAGATTAAAAGCCGGGTAGAAAAAGCGAGGGCAATTCAGCGGGAAAGATTTAAGGCTTTAGCCATTACCTGCAATGCTGCTATGGCTGCCAGGGATGTAAGACAATTTTGCAAACCGGATACTAAGGGTACCAGGCTACTCCAGGATGCTTTCAAGCGGATGTCTTTAAGCCCTCGTTCCCATGACAGAATTTTAAAAGTGGCCCGCACCATTGCCGATCTGGAAGGCAGTGAGGCAATATGTTCACAGCATTTGGCGGAAGCCATTCAATACCGGGGGTTGGACCGTCTGTTCAGGTAATACTTTACCTGCCAAGAAATTAGGTGTCATCCGAACAGCCTGCCGCAAAGGGAGAAGCAAGCATTGATTAAGCCTGTCCGTTTACCTGGCAGTCAGCGCCGGTACTTCCCGGCACTCCATGGACGAAATCAACCGGCTTTTGCTGTCCGGTCAATTATCCCGACCGGCCGGCCCGGTTCGGATATTAGCACCTTGAGCGGCATTTAAGGTACTGTCAAGGCATTATTGTGGTAACATAAAAATTTAATATCCGCCAAGTTTACTGTATATTTTTTGCTTGTAATAACTTAAGGCGGCGGAACCGGTCTTTCTGTTTTCCATGAGAATATTAAAGCGCAGGATTTTTTCATTAAGTTTTTTAGTTAATTGACGTTTCTCATCCTGGTCGTAACAGTAGTCAATAAGTTTTTGCAGAGTTATAATTTCTTTTTTTATTTCTAATTCTTCCGGTAACACACCGGCATTTTTTAATAATCTGTAGCCTGCCCTTAAATCATCGGGAACGTGCGATAAATCATCAAGTTTTAACGGTTGGCCACTGCCTGGCAGGTTGTTAAATTCACCCTTTTCCATAGCTTCGCGAATTTTATTTTCAGCCAAAAGTGCAAAGATATCCATTGCTTCACCTTCCGACATTTAATAATAGCATGATAGTAAGGTATATGCAAAAATAATGAGCATTATATAGATTTTTAGACAAAGTCAATTATATTCCCTGCCACACAGCAATAATTCATAAAATTTACACTTGTAAGACGCAAGCAAGTATGTTAACATAAAAAACGTCGCTTCGAAGCGGCCCTAAAAAATACCACTTGCCCGCAGGCGGCAAAAAGTGGAAGATAAAAGTTCCCCCGCTGATAAGGGGGGGTGAACGAAATACCAAAAACTTCCCCTTGCAACAAAGCGGGAGATATTGTAAGATGAAATTTCCGGTCCCCAAGGGCCGGGCGGTCTTTTGAAAACTTAAACAGTAAATGAATGAATGCACCACCGGTCCAGTCAAAAAAGTCATCAAAAAAAAATAAAAACTGTGACACAACACCAACCTCCCCCCAGGCGAAAAAAAACCTTAACGGGAAAAAACGGAAAACCAACAAAAAACCAAAAACTTTTGTAAAAATATTCCAAGAATATTTTTTATGGAAAGTTTTGATCCCCCCCCCCCCCTTACTAACCCCACCCCCCCGGGGCCCAAAACCCNNTNTNNGGGGGAATGGGTAACTTTCGAATAACAACTCACATTTTTTGTTTTTTGGTGGGAATAAAAATTTTATATCTCTAAAACAAAAAATGACCCCCTCCCCCCCCCCAATTAAAAAAAAAGCGTTTTCCCCCCCAAAAATTGTATTCTAATCAAATAAAAATATAAGAGAGGTAATTATTGCGAATGTATTCATTCTTTCACAAATGTTACATTATGAACTCTCAACATAACTCGACACACACTCCTTTTCTCTCCCACACT